>NZ_JBNKWF010000006.1:6104-153528 GCF_050299635.1 Altererythrobacter sp. | reverse complement strand
ATCGACGTTTCGATGACAATCGGCGTCGATCATTCGAACAACAAACTGCCTTCCAGCCGTATCAGTTCCGCAATTGCGGCTGCCGATCAGGCTCGAGAGACATATCGTCCGGTGTTCATCATCACCGACTTCGAAGCCGACAGCGAAGCATGGGACTATTCGTTGCAGGCAAGGCTCGAAGATGCGCTCTCTGAGAACCGCATCTGGATCAAGCTTCAGCCTCAGATCGACTTGCAAACGGGGCTGATAGTAGGGGCAGAAGCGCTCGCTCGATGGGTGGACCAGCAGCATGGCGAAATTTCGCCGGCACGTTTCATCCTCCAGTGCGAACGAGCCGGGCGCCTCGACGAACTGACCAAGCGGATTCTCCGGCTAAGCCTGGAGGCTTCGCGCTCATTGCAGGACGATGGCCTGCCGCCACGGATATCCGTCAATGTCTCTGCCATCCAATTCGTCGACCATCGAATCGCTGACATGGTCGAGGCGATGCTGGCCGAAACGGGGGCCGATCCGGCGCAGATCATTATCGAGATTACCGAAACCGCCCGAATCGAGGATTTCAGGGTAGCACGCGAGATAATGGAGCGTATCGCCAGGTCGGGCATTCGCTTCTCGATCGACGACTTCGGCATTGCCAGCGCAAATCTTGACGCGCTCTACCGCCTGCCATTCTCCGAATTGAAGATTGACCGGATGTTTGCTGGCGCGACCGCAAGCGATCCGATGGCGCGAGCAATCGTTGGAAATATGCTCAACCTTTCCAGGGATTTGGGCCTGGCCAACGTAGCCGAGGGAATCGAGGACATCGCGACGCTCGACATGTTAAGAGATTTGGGCGGCGATTTGGGCCAGGGCTTCTGTATCGCCCGCCCGCAAACCTTTTCGCTCCTACATGAAACCATGCGTTTACAAAGAGATAGCTCTATACAACGAAGCGGGTAAGGTTAATACTTTACAAAGATTGATGGTTAACGTACTCATATGTCTCACTTTGCTGCAGGAGACAGGGTATGCTTCGTTCAATCTGGGACTGGATTTTCGCTTAAACAGCGATCCATATCGATAAACGAAGGCCCCCGTTGCGGGGCCTTTTTTATGCCTTTGCTACGTTCCCTTGAGCGCTGACCTATTGGTGCAGCTCGGGTTTGTTCAACGACAAGCAATCGAGCGAAGGCCTTGGTCCTGCCGTTCGCAAACAGCCAGGACTCACAGACCTCATTCGCTTTTTGAGTTGCAGTTATTTTGACGCTGCGTCGCTTCTTTCGCTCAGCAGTTTGGGCGCATAGGCAAACACGAAGAGGCCGAAAGCTGCGATCCAGAACGCTCCGGCCACGTGCAGCAATGGCTGATAAAACTCGCTCATCACCGATGCGAGAACGCGGGCAATCACCGCAAGCTGTATCGCAGCATAGCAAGCTCTGGTGGCCAGATCCGCATGCAGCGCCCTGCCCGTGTGACCCAGCGTTGCCCGGGTCATGACGGCCAGAATCATGCTCGCCATCGCGCCCACCGTCAGTGCATGGATGCCGGCACTTGGGGCGATCGGATAACCAAAACCGGTGGCCGCCAACAGCAATAGCCCGACCGGAATCCAGACATATGCCAGATGAAGGACGACGACTATCGGCGAGCGGGCAGTCCGCCAGCCGCTCCACCGCGCAAGCCGGAGCAATTGAAGCAGGCCCGCGGCCAGCAGCAGGACCGCCGGATACTCCGCAAGGCCGAACACGATCCAGGCGATCAGCGCCACAGTCGTGACCGCAATAACGGCCAGATCGAAGCGACCGGCCTGAGTCGGCATTGTCCCCGATACTTGCTCGCGCTGCATCCAGTTGCGCGTGAAGGAAGGCACGATTCGGCCGCCAATCAGCGAAACGAGTACAACCGCGATCCCAATTCCGGCATGGATTCCCAGGTCGGGATCGATCGCCCCCGCCGCGCCAGCGTAGTCGAGGATGTTCGCCACACCCAGGAGGCCGATAACGATTGCAACCGGAACGTTGCGATTCTTGGCCTGGACGATTTCACGCAGGATCAGGAGCGCAAGGCCGACATAAAATCCGCCGTCCACCGCCGCCAGCGCCATCAACGGAAGATTGGGGAAGGCGAAGGGCAGCAGCCGCGCGGTGAGCCACCAGAGCGCAATCCCGGCGAGTGGCGCGCCGGCAATAGGCAAGCGTCCGGTCCAATTGGGCACTGCGGTGAGCGAAAATCCGGCGATGGCGCCACCAACGAAGCCGAACAGCATCTCGTGCCGATGCCAGGAGAGTGGATCGAGCGCTCCAATCCGCATCGTCCCCGCTTCGAGCGCCCAAAGCCAGATCGCAATCGCAAGAATCGCCCAGATTCCAGCACCTAGAAAGAACGGGCGAAAGCCGCCGCGCAGGATAGGAGGAGACGCTTCCATTCTCTGGCGCCGCAATTTCAGTCGATCTGTGTTGTCCATCATGCACCAAATATTGCAGCCTAAACACGACCGCACTTTGATAAAAGTCAATTACTATGGGGTCAATTCTCGTATCTGGGCAACATGAATCAAACAGTTCTCACGCCCGCCATACTGCTTGCTGCAGTTCTCTGTCCTTCGGTCGCTTACGCAGAAGCCGACAAGGACGTCACCGTAACACCCTATGCCGATATCCGGTACCGGCTGGAACTGGTCGACCAGGATGGCCTGCCCGAAGATGCGACAGCCTCGACGCTGCGCGTGAAGGCGGGTGTCAAGCTCGGCGAATGGAACGGCTTTAGCGCGCTTGTCGAAGGTGAAGCGATCGCGCGGGTCGGGCCAAGGGACTACAACGATACGGTCAACGGTCGTACGGCCTATCCGGTCGTGGCGGACCCCAGCGATGTCCTGCTCAACCAGGCTTACCTCCAATACCGCCCGATCGAAGAGATTGCGGTGAAGGCCGGACGCCAAGTGGTCAATCTCGACAACCAGCGCTGGATCGGATCGGTTGGTTGGCGCCAGAACGACCAGACGCTCGACGCCGCGCGGCTTACGGTGAAGCCAGGTAAGGCGATCAGCGCTGACTATACCTATGCTTGGCGCGTCAACCGCATCTTCGGGCCGGATTCGCCCAACGGCATCTGGCACGACACCAATATCCATGCACTGCATGTGAGCGCCAATCCCGGCAAAATCGGCACGCTGACTGGTTATGCCTATTGGCTCGACATTCCCGCTGCGCCTGCTGCAAACACGAAGACCTTCGGCCTGCGGTTCGCTGGCAACCAGCCGCTCGGCGGCAAGGCCAAGCTGCTCTATGCGGCGGAATATGCCCGGCAGAGCGACCATGCGGCCAATCCGGCTGACTTTACGCTCGACTATATGCTGGTCGAGCCAGGAATTTCCGCCTCGGGCTTTACAATCAAGGCCGGGTTCGAGCGGCTTGAGGGCAATGGCACGTCCGCCTTGCAGACACCGCTTGCCACGCTTCATGCATTCAACGGATGGTCGGATAAATTCCTGAACACCCCGGCTAACGGTTTGCGCGACCTCTACGCCGACGCATCCTATAAATTCGGCCAGGACTCAGGCGTTAAGGGCCTGACATTGCGCGCTGTCTATCACGATTTCAATTCTACGCGCGGCGGTCTGAACTACGGTTCTGAATGGGATGCGCTCATTGCCTATCCGCTGACCAAGAAGATCACCGTGCTCGCCAAATTCGCAAGCTACAATGCGAAGGATTTTGCGACTGACACGAAGAAGGCCTGGTTCCAGGTCCAGGCCAAATTCTGATCCTCCCGACGGCCTGCTCCACACAGGAGCGGGCCGTTTTCAAACCGGAATCGGATCGGGTCGGGCGAACGCATTCAACGCATCGCGATCAATGATACTGATGGTGCTGCCCTCAACTCGCACGCCATGTGCCGACAGCATGGAAAAGGCGCGCGAGAGGTTCTCCGGGGTCATGCCGAGCAGCGAAGCGAGCACGCGCTTTTCGGCCTTCAGCTGAACGACCCCCTTGGCCGACTGACGAAAGTCTTGCTGCAACAGGTAATTGCCGAGTCGCTCTGCCGACTGGCGCAGTTTCATATCGACCAGGGCACGGACGAGATCGCGATAGGCAAGCGCCAGTTCGTGCATCGTAGCCTGCATCAATGCCGTATCCTGCCTGATAACTTCGCGTATCAATGCAGCGGGCACCAGCAGGATGCGCGAGGGTTCGAGCGTACGCGCGGTCATCAGATAGGGCAGGTCGTTGACAACGGCTGCAAGGATAAAGCTCGTGACCGGCTCGACGATACGCATGGTTGTTTCACGGCCACCACTGGTGGCGGAAAGCTCTACCACGCCATCAACCAGGACATGGAGAAAATCCGCATGCTGCCCAAGTTCGAACAGCGTCAGTTGCGGTGGAAATACCTGAAGGAACGAGCCCGCAAAAACGCGCTCCCGTTTCGCGTCGTCCATTTCGCGAAACAGGGGCAGTTGGGCAATTTCTGGCCTTTCGCCGACTCTCACGAAACCTTGCACCTCACTTTGCTACCAACCACCGGTAGCCTGACATTTGATGATTATCAATTCACCTCTTGATGAAAATCGTGCCTCGAAATCATTTAGATCAGGCTGTAATCTGATTGACAGTGGTCGTGTCACTAATTTGATCGATGTCAAAGAACAGTCGATTGAATCCACCGATGGCGTTATTGCCTATCTCTCAAAGGCAGGGAGCATGCCATGTCACAACAGGAAATCGCCAGTGCAGGGGAACAGAAGCGGGCCCTTGGCCTCAGTACGATCTCATTCACTGTCTGCTTCGCGGTCTGGACGATCTTTGCGATCATCGGGGTCGAGATCAAAGAAGAGCTCGGTCTTACCGATACTCAATTCGGCTTGCTGGTCGGTACGCCGATCCTGACCGGATCACTAACACGCCTGTTCCTTGGCGTATGGACAGATCAATATGGAGGACGAATCGTCTTCCCCCTGACCATGATCGCCTCGGCGGTGGCCACGTTCCTCCTGTCCTACGCCAGCAGTTACTATATCATGCTTCTGGCCGCTCTCGGCCTGGGCGTGGCGGGCGGCACCTTCGCCGTCGGCGTCGCCTATGTCTCCAAATGGTATCCGCATGAAAGACAGGGAGCCGCGCTTGGCTTCTTCGGCATGGGCAATGTCGGCGCCGCCATCACCAAGATGGGGGCCCCGTTCGTCATGGTCGCCATGGGCTGGCAGGCTGTTGCGCAGATCTGGGCGACTGCCGCTGCCATAATGGCCGTGATCTTCTATCTGTTCTCCAAGGATGATCCGGAACTGGCTGCGCGCAAGGCCAGCGGCGAGAAGCCGATGGGTCTCAAGGAACAGCTCGCTCCGCTCAAGAACGAGCAGATCTGGCGCTTTTCGCTCTATTACTTCTTCGTTTTCGGTGCATTCGTCGCGCTGGCCCTGTGGCTGCCTCACTACATCGTCGGGCTCTACAAGGTCGATATCGAGACGGCCGGTATCCTGGCAGCTGCGTTCTCACTCTCTGCCAGCCTGTTCCGCGCCTATGGCGGAATTCTGTCGGACCGCTACGGCGCGCGCAAGGTGATGTACGCAACCTTCGGCGTCTCGCTCGTGTGCCTCTTCATGCTTTCCTATCCCGCTACGGATTATGTGATCCACGGGGTTGAGGGGGACATCGCCTTTTCGACTTCGATGAGCCTTATTCCCTTCGTCATCACAGTCTTCGTGCTTGGCTTCTTCATGTCGCTGGGCAAGGCCGCGGTCTATAAGCACATACCGGTCTATTACCCCGGCCATGTCGGTTCGGTGGGCGGCCTGGTCGGCCTCGTCGGCGGCCTCGGCGGCTTCGTCCTGCCGATCGTGTTCGGCGCCGTCAGCGATCTGACGGGCATCTGGACCAGTTGTTTCATGGTCCTGTTCGCTCTGGTGGCAGTAGCATTCCTGTGGATGCACATCGCCATCCGTCAGATGGAACAGAAGGCAGCGGGTATCGATACACGCTCGCTGCCCGAGTTCCCGGAAATGGTGGAATTGCACGACCAGGCGCAGGAGCGGGAGGCAAAGAGCTCCAAGCTGCTGACCGAATGGGCGCCGGAGGATCCCGATTTCTGGGAAAGCACGGGCGAACGTATCGCCCGGCGCAACCTCTACATCTCGATCCCGGCGCTGCTGCTCGCCTTCTGCGTGTGGATGGTGTGGTCGATGGTCGTGGCCAAGCTGCCATCGATCGGCTTCGACTATACCACCAACCAGCTGTTCTGGTTGGCGGCCCTGCCGGGGCTGTCCGGTGCGACGCTGCGGATATTCTACAGCTTCATGGTCCCGATCTTCGGTGGCCGGCTGTGGACGACGCTGTCGACCGCTTCGTTGGTGATCCCCGCGTTCGGCATCGGATATGCGGTTCAGAACCCTGAAACGCCCTATCTGATCTTCCTGGTGCTGGCGTTGCTGTGCGGCTTCGGCGGAGGCAATTTCGCTTCCTCCATGGCGAATATCAGCTTCTTCTTCCCCAAGGCGCAGAAGGGTAACGCACTGGCGCTCAATGCCGGCCTCGGAAACCTGGGTGTGTCGGTAATGCAGTTCGTCGTCCCGATCGTGATCGCCGCAGGCGTTCTCGGGGCGCTTGGCGGCGAACCGCAGCAAACCGGGGAAGGTGGCCAGCTCTGGCTGCAGAATGCAGGCTTCATCTGGGTGCCCTTCATCGTCGCATCGACCTTGCTTGCATGGTTCGGGATGAACGACATCGCCGATGCCAAGGCCAGCTTTGCCGAACAGGCGGTGATCTTCCAGCGCAAGGACAACTGGCTGATGAGCTGGCTCTACACCGGCACCTTCGGCTCGTTCATCGGTTTCTCCGCTGGCCTGCCGCTACTGGCCAAGAGCGAGTTCCCCGATGTCGACGTGCTCAAATACGTCTTCCTCGGCCCGCTTGTTGGTGCGCTCAGCCGCGCGGCAACGGGATGGATCTCGGATCGCTGGGGCGGCGGACGCGTCACATTCTGGGTGTTCGTTGGAATGATGCTTGCCGTGGTCGGAATCGTCTACTTCCTCGAAGCAGGCAGCTGGTGGGGCTTCCTGGGCATGTTCATCGCCATGTTCTTCCTGACGGGCGTGGGCAATGCCTCGACCTTCCAGATGATCCCGATCATCATGCGGCAGGAAGTGCCCAAGCTGATGCCGGAACTGAAGGGTCCCGAACTGACCCGCCAGGCGGAGAAGGAATCGGCGGCCATCGTCGGCTTCACATCCGCGGTCGCGGCCTATGGCGCATTCTTCATCCCGAAGAGCTTCGGTAGCTCGATCGAGATGACCGGAACGCCAATGGCAGCCTTGTGGGGATTCTTCATCTTCTACGGGAGCTGCGCCGCCCTGACCTGGTGGGCATATACCCGCCGCGGTGGACTTCTGTATGATATCGAACATGGCAAGGTGCCTGCTACACCGTCCATGACCCCTGCTACTGCAAATGGAGCCGCAGCATGAGCCATCTGCTCGACCGCCTGACTTTCTTCAAACAAGCCAAGGCGCCCTTCTCCGATGGGCACGGCGTTACCACCAACCAGAACCGCGACTGGGAGGATGGCTATCGCAAGCGCTGGCAGCACGACAAGATCGTGCGCAGCACCCACGGCGTGAACTGCACGGGCTCGTGCAGCTGGAAGATCTACGTCAAGGGCGGGATAATCACCTGGGAAACCCAGCAGACCGATTATCCGCGCACCCGGCCCGATCTTCCCAACCACGAGCCGCGTGGTTGCCCGCGCGGGGCGAGCTACAGCTGGTATATCTATTCGGCCCAGCGGCTGAAATACCCGATGGTCCGTTCGCGCTTGCTGAAACTGTGGCGGGAAGCGCGCGCGGTGCGTACTCCCGTCGCGGCATGGGCTTCGATCGTGGAGGATCCGGCCAAGCGCAAGAGCTATACCGCAATCCGCGGACACGGCGGCTTCGTCCGTTCGACCTGGGACGAAGTGAACGAGATCATCGCTTCGGCCAATGCCTATACGGCAAAGACCTATGGGCCCGACCGTGTTCTCGGCTTCTCGCCGATCCCGGCCATGTCGATGGTCAGCTATGCGGCGGGTTCGCGCTATCTATCGCTTCTGGGCGGGACATGCATGTCCTTCTACGACTGGTACTGCGACCTTCCGCCGTCCAGCCCGCAGACCTGGGGCGAACAGACCGACGTTCCGGAAAGCGCCGACTGGTATAATGCCGGCTTCCTGATGATGTGGGGCTCCAACGTGCCGCAAACGCGCACGCCCGATGCCCACTTCATGACCGAGGCCCGCTATCGCGGAACCAAGGTGGCAGTGGTCTCTCCCGACTATGCGGAAGCGACCAAATTCGCCGACCTCTGGCTCAACCCCAAGCAGGGCACCGATGCCGCGCTCGCCATGGCGCTGGGCCATGTGATCCTGCGCGAGTTCCACCTCGACCGGCAGGCCGAATATTTCGAAGACTATTGCCGCAAATATTCCGACATGCCGATGCTGGTGCGTCTGGTTGAGAAGGATGGCGCATTTATCCCCGAAAGGCTACTTCGCGCCGCCGATTTCGAAGGCGATCTGGGCGAATCCAACAATCCCGACTGGAAGACCGTCGCCATCGACGACACTTCAGGCGAAGTGGTTGCACCGAATGGTTCGGCCGGCTTCCGCTGGGGCGAAAAGGGCAAATGGAATCTCGAGGAGAAGGACGGAAAGGGCAACGAGACCTCGCTGCGCATGTCCAACATCCTTGATAGCCATCACGATGAAGCTGTCGAAGTTGGCTTCCCCTATTTCGGCAATCTCGAGCATGACCACTTCGAAGGCACGGACCACCCCGATGTGCTGAAGCGCCGCGTTCCCGCGCGCGAAATGCAGCTCAAGGAAGGCAAGGCCTACGTCGCCACCGTGTTCGACCTGTTCTGCGCCAATTACGGCCTCGACCGGGGCCTGGGCGGCGAGCATGTCGCACGCGAATATAGCGAAATGGTGCCTTACACACCTGCCTGGGCGGAAAAGATCACCGGCGTTCCGGCCGAACAGATCATCACCATCGCACGCGAGTTTGCGCACAATGCGGAGGTGACCAAGGGCAAGTCGATGGTGATCCTGGGGGCCGGTCTCAACCACTGGTACCACATGGACATGAACTATCGCGGCATCATCAACATGCTGGTGATGTGCGGCTGCGTGGGCCAATCGGGCGGCGGCTGGTCGCACTATGTCGGCCAGGAAAAACTGCGTCCGCAAACGGGCTGGACGGCGCTGGCCTTTGCGCTCGACTGGAATCGCCCGCCGCGTCACATGAACTCGACCAGCTTTTTCTACGCGCATACCGACCAGTGGCGTTACGAGACGCTGGAGGTGGACGAAATCCTCTCTCCCACCGCGCCGGATGGCGATTGGGATGCGAGCCTGATCGATTACAACGCCCGCGCCGAGCGGATGGGCTGGCTACCGTCAGCTCCGCAGCTCAAGACCAACCCGCTGGAGGTGGGCAAGGCCGCGCTGGCCGCTGGTGAAGATGCGAAGGACTATGTCGCCAAGGCGCTCAAGTCCGGCGATCTGGAAATGTCCTGCTTCGATCCGGACGATCCGGCCAACTGGCCGCGCAACATGTTCGTCTGGCGTTCGAACCTGCTCGGTTCTTCGGGCAAGGGCCACGAATATTTCCTCAAGCACCTGCTGGGCACAGCCCACGGCGTTCAAGGCAAGGATCTGGGCGAAAGCGGCCAGCAGAAGCCCAAGGACGTGAAGTGGCATGACGATGCGCCGAAGGGCAAGCTGGACCTGCTGGTCACGCTCGACTTCCGCATGTCGACCACCTGCGTCTATTCGGACATCGTTCTGCCGACCGCCAGCTGGTATGAGAAGGACGATCTCAACACGTCCGACATGCACCCCTTCATCCACCCGCTGTCAGCGGCGGTGAACCCGGTGTGGGAATCGCGCAGCGACTGGGACATCTACAAGGGCATCGCTAAAAAGTTCAGCGAAGTCGCGCCCGAAGTGCTGGGGGTCGAACACGATGTCGTGCTCACGCCTATCCAGCATGACAGCCCCAATGAAATCGCCCAGCCCTATGACGTCGAAGACTGGGGCAAGGGCGATGTCGAGCCGATCCCCGGCAAGACCATGGCGACTGTTGCGATGGTGGAGCGGGATTATCCCAATCTCTACAAGCGCTTCACCGCTCTTGGCCCGCTGATGGACAAGCTGGGCAATGGCGGCAAGGGCATCGGCTGGAACACCGAGCATGAGGTTGAAAACCTGCGCGACCTGAACGGGCGGGTGATCGAGGACGGTCCGACCAAGGGCATGGCCAAGATCGAAAGCGCGATCGACGCTGCCGAAGTGATCCTGATGCTTGCGCCGGAAACGAACGGCGAAGTCGCGGTGAAGGCGTGGGATGCTCTGTCGCAGAACACCGGCCGCGATCACAAGCATCTGGCGCTGCCCAAGGAAGAGGAGAAGATCCGCTTCCGCGATATCCAGGCACAGCCGCGCAAGATCATTTCGTCGCCGACCTGGTCCGGCCTTGAAAGCGAGCATGTCTGCTACAATGCCGGCTACACCAACGTGCACGAGTTGATCCCGTGGCGCACGCTGACCGGCAGGCAGCAGCTTTACCAGGATCACAAATGGATGCGCGCATTCGGCGAAGGCTTCTGCGTCTATCGTCCACCGATCGACACAAAGGCCGTGAAGCCGATGCTGGATGAAGCGAAGGACGCGCCGCATGTGGTGCTGAACTTCATCACTCCGCACCAGAAATGGGGCATCCACTCGACCTATACTGACAATCTGCTGATGCTGACGCTGTCGCGTGGCGGGCCGATCGTCTGGATGAGCGAGGTCGATGCGGCGAAGGCCGGCCTGGTCGACAATGACTGGGTCGAAACCTTCAACAGCAACGGGGCCCTGGTCGCCCGCGTGGTCGTCTCCCAGCGCATGAAGGAAGGCACGCTGTTCATGTATCATGCGCAGGAGAAGATCGTGAATGTTCCCGGTTCGCCGCTGACCGGCCAGCGGGGCGGCATCCACAACTCCGTCACCCGTGCTGTACTCAAGCCGACGCATATGATCGGCGGCTATGTCCAGCAGGCCTATGGCTTCAACTATTATGGAACGGTCGGATCGAACCGTGACGAATACGTCATCGTCCGCAAGCTCCAGAAAGTTGACTGGCTCGAAGAAGCCCTTGCTGAAGGGGAGACCGCAGCATGAAGATTCGCGCACAAATCGGCAAGGTGCTCAACCTCGACAAATGCATCGGCTGCCACACTTGCTCGGTAACCTGCAAGAACGTGTGGACCAGCCGCGACGGCATGGAATACGCCTGGTTCAACAATGTCGAGACCAAGCCCGGCATCGGCTATCCCAAGGATTGGGAAAACCAGAAGCGCTGGAACGGCGGCTGGGTGCGTGCACCCGGTGGCTCGATCCGGCCCAAGATGGGCGGCAAGTGGCGGCTGCTGGCGAAGATCTTCGCCAACCCCGACCTGCCCGAGATCGACGATTACTACGAACCCTTCACCTTCGATTACGCTCATCTGCAGAAGGCTGGTGAAAGCAAGGCGTTCCCTTCGGCTCGCCCGCGCAGCCTGATTTCCGGCGAGCGGATGGAAAAGATCGAATGGGGCCCGAACTGGGAAGAAATCCTGGGCGGAGAGTTCTCCAAGCGTTCGGAAGACTACAACTTCGAAGGTGTCCAGAAGGACATTTACGGCCAGTTCGAAAACACCTTCATGATGTATCTGCCGCGTCTGTGCGAGCACTGCCTCAACCCAACATGCGTCGCCGCTTGTCCTTCGGGCGCAATCTACAAGCGGGAAGAAGACGGCATCGTCCTGATTGATCAGGAAGCATGCCGCGGATGGCGCATGTGCGTTTCAGGCTGCCCCTACAAGAAGATCTACTACAACTGGAAAACTGGCAAGTCCGAGAAATGCATCTTCTGCTACCCGCGCATCGAAGCGGGCCAGCCGACGGTCTGCTCCGAAACCTGCGTTGGGCGCATCCGCTATCTCGGCGTGATGCTCTATGACGCAGACCGGATTGAGGAGGCCGCCAGCGCAGAAAGCGTGGAGGACCTCTATCAGGCTCAGCTCGATATCTTCCTCGATCCGAACGATCCGGAAGTGATCGAGCAGGCGCGCAAGGACGGTGTGCCGGAAGCATGGCTGGAGGCCGCGCGCCATTCGCCGGTCTACAAGATGGCGATGGACTGGAAGGTCGCCTTCCCGCTCCACCCCGAATACCGGACGCTTCCAATGGTCTGGTATGTGCCGCCGCTTTCGCCGATCAGCTCGGCGGCGAGCGCTGGCAAGATCGCCGTCAATGACGGAATGCCGGACGTTGAATCGCTGCGTATCCCGCTCAAATACCTCGCCAATCTGCTGACCGCGGGTGACGAGCAGCCGGTCAAGCTGGCACTGGAGCGGATGCTGGCGATGCGCGCCTATATGCGCTCCAAGACTGTGGATGGCGTGGTGAACGAGGATATCGTTGGCAAGGTCGGGCTTACCCCCGAACACGTCGAGGAGATGTACCGCGTGATGGCGATCGCCAATTACGAGGATCGCTTCGTCATTCCCACCGGCCACCGCGAGGATGCCGAGGACATGTATGATGAACGCGGAAGCTGCGGCTTCTCATTCGGCAATGGCTGTTCGGGCGGCAATAGCGACTCCAACATGTTCGGAGCGCCGGCGCGCAAGAAACTTCAGACCCCGACGGAGGTGTTCTGATGCAGGTACTCCATCTCATCTCCCTGCTGTTGCAGTATCCCGACCGGGATCTGCAGGCTGTGGCGGGCGAAATCCGCCAGCGTCTCGCTGCGGAAGGGTCGCTGCCCGCCACAGCCGTACAGGCGCTCGATCCGCTGCTCACTCGTTTGGAAAGCAGCGACATCTACGAGGCGCAGGAAACCTATGTCGAACTGTTCGATCGCGGGCGGGCGCATAGCCTCCACCTGTTCGAACATGTTCATGGCGAAAGCCGCGACCGCGGCCAGGCCATGGTCGATCTGCGCGAGCGCTATCTCGACGCAGGTCTGGAGCCAACGGGCAATGAACTGCCGGATTATCTCCCGCTGTTCCTCGACTATTGCTCCACCCTGCCCGAAGCGGTCGCGCGCGAGACTTTGGCGGAACCGGGCGTAGTGCTGGTAGCGCTCGCCGCCCGCCTGGCCGAACGCGAATCCGACTACGCGCCGCTATTCGCGCTGCTGTGCGAAATTGCCGGGGTGGAGATGGACGAGGAAGCGGCCAATTCGCTACCTCCGGCCGACGATCCGCAGGATCTCGAAGCGCTCGACGCACAATGGGAAGAGGAAGAGATCCGCTTCACCGCCGAAGCCGCACCCGATCCCAACGCCGCCTGCCCGCAAGTGAGCGCGATACTGGATCGCATGCGCGATCCTGAACTTGCCAAAACCCCTTCGAGGAGCTGAGCCATGGAAGGCTTCATCAATCATCTGCTGTTCGGCGTGTATCCCTATATCGCGCTGGCCACCCTCGCCCTTGGCTCGATCATCCGGTTCGACCGCGAGCCCTATAGCTGGCGCTCCGGCTCCAGCCAGCTCTTGCGCCGCAAGCAGCTGATCTGGGGTTCGGTCCTGTTCCATGTCGGCGTGCTGTTCATTTTCGCCGGCCATGTTGTCGGGCTGTTGACGCCGATCGCCATCTTCGACGCGCTGGGCATCCCGCATGGCGCGAAGCAGCTGCTGGCGATGATCGCGGGCGGCATTGCCGGCGTTATGGCCATCACCGGCGCAACATTGCTGATCCATCGTCGCTTCTTCGATCCGCGCGTGCGTGCGGCATCCAATTTCAGCGACAATATGGTGATCCTGCTGCTGTGGATTCAGCTTGCGCTGGGCCTCGCGACGATTCCGCTTTCGGCACAGCACCTCGATGGCCATGAGATGATCAAGTTCATGAACTGGGCACAGGGTATCTTCACCTTCCAGGGTGGCGCGTCGGAGTTCGTTGCCGACGTGCATATCATCTTCAAGCTGCACCTCTTCCTGGGGCTGACGATCCTGCTTCTGTTCCCCTTCACCCGGCTTGTGCACATGCTGTCGGCCCCTGTGCGCTATCTGTGGCGCGGCGGCTATCAGATCGTTCGCTCTCGCCGGAGCCTGAGCCATGGCTGATCAGTTGGAACAGGCGGGGATCAGGGTCGGCGACGTCGAGATCCCCCCCGCCGCCATTGCTGCCGAAGCGCAGAACCACCCCGCAGCCGATGCAGAGGCCGCCTGGCAAGCTGCGGCAGAGGCACTTGCGATCCGGCAATTGCTCCTCTCCGAAGCTGACCGGCAGGACATCGCTGCCACGGAAGTGCTGGATGCGGACGGGCAGAAGCTGGCCGATGACGACGCAAAGATCGACGCGCTGATCTCGCAACAGGTCAAGGTGCCGAATGCCACGAGCGAAGAGGCGCGCCGTTTCTACGATGCGCATAGCGAACGCTTCGCCAGCGAAACGCTTGTCGAGGCGGAGCATATCCTGCTGTCTGCCAATCCAGCCGATGACTTCGCCTACAGCCTTGCGGTGGGCGACGCGCGGATGCTGATTCGCAAGATCGAACAGGACCCCGCCTGTTTCGCCGATTTGGCGCGCGAGCAGTCTGCTTGCCCCTCGAAAGAGCAAGGCGGCAATCTGGGTCAGATCGGACGCGGACAGACCGTGCCCGAGTTCGAACAGGCGCTGTTTGCGCTCTCCGAAGGCGAGTTGTGCCGCGAACCGGTGAAGTCGCCCTATGGCGTGCATGTCATCCGCGCCGGGCGCCGCATTGACGGGCAGCAGCTCCCCTTCGAAGCGGTTGAGGCCTCCATTTGCGGATATCTGGAAGAGGCGAGCTATCGCCGTGCGATGGCGCAATATCTTTCGATCCTAGCCAGCGAGACCGAAATCGAAGGCGTCGAATTGCCTATTGCGGATGGGCCACTGGTTCAGTGAGCGATGCCCGCCCGCGCGATGTGCTGACCTTTCCCGAAAGGCCGGATGCACAACTGACCGATAGCGTCGGTCGCAGGTTCGAATATCTGCGCCTGTCCTTGACCGATGTTTGCAATTTTCGTTGCACCTATTGCCTGCCCGAAGGGTACCGGAAGCAGTGCGGCAAGCCAGCCGAGCTTTCGGTCGAGGAGATAGGGCGCATCGTTTCCGCCTTTGCCCGGCTGGGCCTTTGGAAGGTGCGGTTGACCGGCGGCGAGCCGACCTTGCGGCGCGATTTCGACGAGGTTGCCCGCACGGTGTCCTCTGTCCCGGGCATTAGGCGACTGGCGATGACCACCAATGGCTATCGCCTGGCCGAGCGTGCGCAGGCCTGGCGCGATTCCGGGGTAAGTGCGATCAACATCAGCCTGGATTCGCTCGATCCCGCGCGTTTCTCCACAATCACCGGTCATGATCGGCTGGATGAGGTTCTGCGCGGAGTTGAAGCCGCGCGTGCTGCCGGCTTCGAAAGCATCAAGCTCAACGCGGTGTTGATGCGGGGCGTGAATGACGGCGAGCTTGAGGCGATGATCGACTTCGTTGCCCAGCGCGACCTTTCGCTTCGCTTCATCGAAGTGATGCGGACCAATGACAACGCCAGCTTCTTCGCTGAGCGCCATCTCCCGGGCCAGACTGTGATCGATCAGTTGGAAGGCCTTGGCTGGAATCGCCGCGCCAGAGACCCCGGTGCCGGCCCGGCGGTCGAATATTGCCATCCACAGGCGAAAGGCCGGATCGGCATCATCGCGCCCTATTCGAAGGATTTCTGCGCAAGCTGCAACCGGCTGCGCATTTCGTCCGATGGGCGGCTGCATCTCTGCCTGTTCGGCGATGGCGGACTGGACCTGCGCCCTTTGCTGCAGGATGATGCAAGCGAAGATGCGCTGGTGGACCGGATTCGCGCGCTCACCGCTACGAAGGCACCGGCCCACAGGTTGCATCAGGGGAATAGCGGTGCAACACCGCATCTCGCTTCGATCGGAGGATGACCCGTGCCGGGTATTGATGAAAGCCTGACCTTCTACCCGCTCGGCATGGCCGTGCTGACCATTTCAGATACGCGCAGCATGGAGACCGATACGTCCGGCGGATTGCTGGCGGACCGGCTCACCTCGGCTGGGCACCAGTTGCTCGACCGCGCTATCGTGAAGGACGATGTCGAATCGATCCGCGCGCAGCTCAACGAATGGCTCGCTCACCCGGAAATTGAAATTATCCTGACGACCGGTGGCACCGGCTTTTCTCCGCGCGACAACACGCCGGAAGCGGTGAAACCGCTGCTGCAACGGGAAATGGACGGCTTTTCCGTCGCCTTCCACCAGAAGAGCCTGCAGACCGTCGGCGTCGCTTCGATGCAGTCGCGCGCCTTTGCCGGGCAGGCTGGCGATGCCTTTATCTTTTGCGTTCCAGGTTCGACCGGCGCCTGCAAGGACGCCTGGGACGGCTTGCTCGAGCTTGAATTCGACAGCCGGCACAAGCCCTGTTCGATCGCGGGCGCCCTGCCTCGGCTGCGCGATGTCTGTGCATGATTTCCTTCGATGAAGCGATTGCGCTGATCGCGGCCAATGTGAAGCCGCTCGAAGCGGAACGCGTATCTCTGGCCGATGCCCATGGCAGGGTTCTGGCCGAGCCGGTCAGCGCTGCAGTTTCGTCGCCGCGATGCGATGTTTCGGCCATGGACGGCTATGCATTGCGTGATGCCGATGCAGCGGTGGGCAAGAGCTTTCGCGTAATCGGCAAGAGCTTTGCAGGCGGAAAGGTGCCGCCTGTCGTCGGACCGGGCGAAACGGTCAGAATCTTCACTGGCGCGCCGCTGCCTGAAGGTGCCGACCGCGTCATCATTCAGGAAAACTGCAAAGCCGATGATGGCGAGATGCAGATCGTCAACGAATATGGGCCGGGCTGGCATGTGCGCAAGCAAGGCAGCGATTTTGCCAGCGGTTCCACGATCCTCCCCGCCGGAACGAGGCTTGGCCCGCGCGCCATGGTGGCGCTGGCCGGGGCCGATTGCGGCGAAGCCACGGTCTATCGCCGTCCGCAGCTTTCCATCGTCGCGACCGGGGACGAGCTGGTTCAGCCGGGCACTGCGCACACGCGGCCTGCAAGCATGATCCCCGAATCCGGCAGTTTCGGTGTCGCCGCTCTTGCCGCCGAGGCTGGCGCTCAAGTCACAAAGCGCATCAGCGGCGCCGATTGCATCTCGACGCTGGAACAGGCCGCAGGGGAAGCGCTCGCAGCGGC
This sequence comes from Altererythrobacter sp., assembly GCF_050299635.1. Lineage (NCBI taxonomy): Bacteria > Pseudomonadati > Pseudomonadota > Alphaproteobacteria > Sphingomonadales > Erythrobacteraceae > Altererythrobacter > Altererythrobacter sp. Next base: position 136,339 of record NZ_JBNKWF010000006.1, on the reverse strand, counting down.
CGATATCGCAGTGGTTATCGGTGGGGCATCGGTCGGCGAGAAGGATTACGCCAAGACCATGTTCGAGGCCCACGGGCTCGAACTGATCTTCGCCAAGGTTGCGATCAAGCCGGGCAAGCCGGTTTGGCTGGGCAAGGCCGGAACAAAACTCGTGTTCGGGCTGCCAGGCAATCCCACCTCGGCCATGGTCACCGCTGCGCTGCTCCTCAGACCCGTTCTGGCGCGCCTGCAAGGCGTTGAGAGCGGCGATGTGCAATCATGGCGAAAGCTGCCGCTGGCCGCTCCCCTGCCCGCTACAAGCAGCCGCGAGACCTTTGTACGCGCGCATTGGGGCAGCGATGGCCTGACTCCAGTCAGCAATCAGGATAGCGGCGCGCAAGCAGCACTGGTTGCGGCAGACTGGCTCATCCGATGCCCGGCAGGCCAGGCTGAAATGCCGGCAGGCGCGTCAATCGACGCCACACCATTCTGACTTCCGCGAATTAGTGGACGCCAATCAACAGGCGGCGATGCCCCTGGCAATCCATTCGCGGGTATCCTTGGGGTCGATCACGGCATCGATTTCGGTCAGCGATGCGACATTGATCGCGCCGCCTTCCTCATAGGCTTTCGCGACCAACCGATCGAATAGCTCCTGACGCTCCGCCGGTGTTTCGGTGGCATCGAGCTCGGTCTTGTAGCCAAGTTCCACCCCGCCTTCGAGGCCCATCGGGCCGAATTCGCCGGTCGGCCAGGAGATCGCAAAGACCGGCTTGGTGAAGCCACCGCCCGACATGGCCATGGCGCCAAGGCCATAGCCCTTGCGCAAGGTAACGAAGAAAATCGGCGTCTCGAGCCGCGAGCCAGCGGAGATCAGGCTACCCGCGGCCCCCACCCCGCCCTGCTTCTCGCTATCGGGCCCGACCATGAAGCCGGGCGTATCGCATAGCGAAATGACCGGAAGATCGAGCTTGCCGCAAAGCGTGATGAAACTGGCCGCCTTGGCAGAGGCACCCGCATCCAGCGCGCCGCCCAGATGCATTGGATTGTTGGCGATCAGCCCCATCGGGTGACCTTCGATCCGCACCAGCCCGGTAATCATGCCGCCGCAGAAATCGGGCTTGAGTTCCAGGAAAGATCCGCTGTCCGCCAGCGTGTGGATCACCTTGTGAATGTCATAGACCCGCTTGCGGTTTTCGGGGATGGCGTGGCGCAGCAATCGCTGATCGGCCGCTTCCCAGCTTTCCGTCGGCCCCTGGAAATAGGATAACACCTGCCGCGCAAGGGCAGTCGCCTGTTCTTCGTCTTCGGCCACGATATCGAGCAGGCCGGTCTTTGCCTGAACCTCGGAGGGGCCGATTTCCTTGGGGCTGTATGCGCCAAGCCCGCCCGCTTCGACCATTGCCGGACCTCCCAGACCGATCCAGGAGTCCTTCGCAGCAATCTTGATGTCGCAACTCGCGAATACGGCGGCATTCCCGGCAAAGCAGAAGCCTGCATTTACCCCGATCCGAGGCTGGTCGATTTGAGCCAGCAGGCTGAAAGTCTTGATGTTCAGACCGCTGCGGATGATGTCATCGAAATCGTCATCATTGGGGCGCCCGCCGCCGCCTTCGGTATAGAACACCAACGGCAGGTCTTGCTCCAATGCGATTTCCAGAATGCGATCGGTCTTCTTGTGGCCAAAAATGCCCTGAGTGCCCGCCATCACCGTCGCATCATAGGCAAGCACCGCCACGCTGGATTTCCGCGAGCCAGGCATATCGCCGTTGACTGTGCCGATGCCGGTGATGATTCCGTCCGCAGGTGAGGCTTTGATCAGCGCCTCGACACCGCGTTTGCGCCGCTGTCCGGCAATGGCAAGCTGGCCATATTCGGCGAAGCTGCCCGGATCGCAGAGATCGGCGACGTTCTCGCGCGCGGTGCGCTGCCCGCGCGAACGGCGTCGCTCGACCGCTTCGGGCCGCGTAACGTCCAGAGTGGCATTGATCCGTTCCTGCAATCTGGCGAGATCGGGGCGGATGTGATCGAGATCTATCTCTTCTTCGGCCTTGCGGTCAGAACCGTCACTCTCGCCCTCTTCGACAAGCAGGATCGCCTGATGCGCGCCGACAAGATCGCCCGGCTCGCGGAGCAGGCGCAGCACGGTCCCGGCACTTTCTGCCCGGACTTCCTGCTGCATCTTCATCGCTTCGATCACCGCCAGGACATCGCCCGCCTGGAAGGTTGCACCCTCCTCCAGCTGCAGAGAAACCACCACGGCCTGCATTGGCGCGAGTACCGGCGTCGAACCCTCGGGATAGTCCTCTTCCACTGCGTGGGCGGCCTGCGCGTCGGCAGACGCATCCTCGAAATAGCGCGTGCGGCCGGTTTCAATCCCGCTTGCGACGATTTCCTTGAGTTTCGCTTCCACTCCGCTGACCGTGACGTCCCAATCGCGCAATTGCGGAAGTTCGAGCAGTGCCTGGAGGAAGGGGATGTTGGTTTCCAGCCCGCCAATGTGGAACTCCGACAGCGCGCGCACCGTGCGGTCCATCAGCGTTGCCAGATCGCCGCTGCGCGAATGGACGATCAGCTTGGCGAGCAGGGAATCGAAATTGGGATTGGTGGTGTAACCGCGATAGCCATAGCTATCGACGCGCACGCCCGGCCCGCTGGCCGGTTCGAATGCAGAGAGCTGGCCGCTCATCGGGACGACCGAACCGTCTGCTGCAATACTTTCCGAATTGATCCGCGCCTGCACGGCGTAGCCCAAAGGCTCGCCCACTGAATCCTGGCTCAGCCCGATGTCGGCCAGCGTTTCACCTGAGGCTACGCGTAGCTGAATCGCAACAAGGTCGAGCCCCAGCACCTCTTCTGTAACCGTGTGTTCGACCTGGATTCGCGGATTGGTCTCCATGAAGAAATATGCGTTCGCATCGCTGGCTTCGCAATCGACCAGAAACTCGACTGTCGCCAACCCCCTGAAATTGCACGCCTTACCGATCGCAACGGCGGATTGGAGCAAATTGGCGCGCAAATCGGAATCAAGCCTGGGTGCGGGCGCCAGTTCGATGATCTTCTGGTTGCGGCGCTGAACTGAACAGTCGCGTTCCCACAAGTGGATCACGTCATTCCCGTCGCCAACGATCTGCACTTCGATATGGCGCACGGCAGGAAGGAACCGTTCTGCGTAGAGCGCATCTTCGCCGAACGCCCCCAGCGCTTCGGCCCGGCATTGGTCGAAAGCGGCGTCAATCTCGCCGTCATTGCGCACGACGCGCATCCCGCGTCCGCCGCCGCCATTCACCGCCTTGAGCATAATGGGCGCGCCGCCCTGCGACTGGAAGAAGGCGCGCACGTCATCCGCCGAAGCTATGCCGTCCACGCCTTCGGTCACCGGCACATTGGCAGATTTGGCCAGAGCGCGGGCCAGGACCTTGTCGCCCTGCTGAGAGATCGTCTTCGCCAGAGGACCGACAAAGACAATGCCGTTCTCTTCGCAAGCCGCGGCAAAATCCATGCGTTCCGACAGCAGGCCATAGCCTGGATGAATGCTGTCGCAGCCGGTGCGCTTCGCGATCTTGATGATCTGTTCGAAATCGAGATAGGCAGCAACGCCGCGTCCCTCCAGCTCGACCGCTTCATCCGTATGCCGGACGTGAAGCGAACGGGCATCGTCGGGCGAATAGATCGCCAGCGTTTCCACACCCAGATCCGCCGCCGTGCGGGCAATGCGGATGGCGATTTCGCCGCGATTGGCAATGAGCAGTTTCTTCAACATGGCACGCCTTCCTGCGCGATGACCTCGCACGCTTTGGACGAAAGCGGATGGACCAATGCCCCAATCGCCTTTGCCCTGTCACTGGAAGCATTACCAATCAATGCCCGTTTCATCACGCCCTGAGCGATGGCTGCAAGGCGGAAGAAGGAAAAGGCCAGGTAGAATGTCCAGTTCTCGACGCCCGGCAAACCCATGCGGCGGCAATAGGCTTCGACATAGGCTTCCTCATCCGGCAGCCCCAGCGCGGCCCGATCGGCATCGCCAAACCCGCGCGCCACGTCGTCTGCCGGCATGCGCCATTGCATGCATTGATAGGCGAGGTCTGCAAACGGGTGGCCGAGCGTCGAAAGCTCCCAGTCGATCACCGCAAGCGCCCGAGGTGCGTCGGGCGCGAGCAGGACATTGTCCAGCCGGTAATCGCCATGGATCAGTGAGACCCGCCCGTCATCGGGCACCATGTTTACCCCCAGCCAGGCAATCAGCTCTTCCATCGCCGGGATCGTTTCCGTCTCGGACAGGCGATATTGCTTTTCCCAGCGGTGATACTGGCGTTCGAAATAGTTTCCTGGCTTGCCAAAATCACCAAGCCCTGACGCCTCGACATCGACACTGTGGATCGCCGCGAGCACACGGTTAAGGTCGTCGAAAATGGCGACCCGCTCGTCCCTGGAAAGGCCCGGCAAGGTCTGGTCCCAGAACACCCGGCCTTCGACATAATCCATGACGTAGAACATCGATCCGATGACGTCTTCGTCTTCACACAACACCAGTGGCGAAGCGACAGGCACATCGGTATGTTTGAGCGCCGAGAGCACGCGAAACTCACGATCCACCGCATGGGCGGATTTCAGCAAATCGCCGGGCGGCTTGCGTCGCAGGACATAGCGACCGCTATCAGCATTCAGCAGGAACGTGGGATTCGACTGTCCGCCGGGAAATTTCTCGGCGGAAGCGAGCCCGTGGAATCCGACCACGCGGCTCTCGAGATATGTCCCGAGTTGATCGATTGGCAGAGTGGAGATGCTCATCGGGCCGTTCGTTCGGCATCAGCGTGGAATTCGCGCACCAACTGACGCCCCAGCGCCATCATATGCACCTGGTCCGGCCCATCGGCCAAGCGGCACTGGCGGGCATAGTTGAACAGCTCGGCCAGCGGCAGATCTTCCGTCAGACCCTTGGCACCGTGGATCTGGATCGCACGATCAATCACGGTCTGCGCCATTGTCGGCGCGACGATCTTGATCGCCGCGATCAGGTCCTTGGCGGCCTTGTTGCCATATTTGTCCATCTTGGCCGCCGCCTTGAGAGTCAGCAGGCGCGCCTGCTCGATCTCGCAGAAAGACTTGGCGATATCCTCACGCACGGACTGATGCTGACTGAGCGTGCGGCCGAAGGTCATGCGGTTTTCAACGCGGTCGAGCATCAGCTCCAATGCCCGCTGTGCGCCGCCGATCAGTCGCATGCAATGGTGAATCCTGCCAGGGCCAAGACGCCCTTGCGCGATCTCAAATCCCCGTCCCTCGCCAAGCAGGATGTTTTCTGCCGGAACACGGACATTATCGAACAGGATTTCCGGTTCACCCAACGGAGCATCGTTGAAACCCAACGTGGAGAGCGAGCGGACGAAGGTTACGCCAGGCGTGTCGCGCGGAACCAGGATCATCGATTGCTGGCGATGTCGGTCTGCATTGACCGGATCGGTCTTGCCCATCACGATCAGGATCTCGCATTCGTCGCGCATCCCGCCTGTGGCGAACCACTTGCGGCCATTGATGACATATTCGTCATCGTCGCGTTGCATAGTGCAGGCGATATTGGAGGCATCGGAAGAGGCGACATCCGGCTCCGTCATGGCGAAAGCCGAACGGATATTTCCTTCAAGCAGGGGAGCTAGCCAGCGCGCCTTCTGCTCCTCCGTTCCGTAGAGATGGAGCGTTTCCATATTGCCGGAATCGGGCGCGTTGCAGTTGAAGATTTCAGCACACCACCAGACCTGTCCCATGATCTCGGCCAGCGGAGCATATTCGAGATTGGTCAATCCGGCTCCATGCTCCGGATCGGGCAGAAACAGGTTCCAGAGCCCAGCCTCGCGCGCAGCGGATTTCAGATCGGCAAAGAAAGGCGGCGCGACCCATAGTCTGTCGGTCGTCTCCATATGCTCGCGGAAGCTGTCTTCCCGAGGCAGAATGTGCCGATCCATGAAATCCTGCAGCTTGTCGCGCAGGGCTTCGACCTTTTGCGAATATTCAAAGTCCATACTGCATCTCGCTCGTTCGACCGGCTCTTGCCGGGCTGGCTACCTCGTTCCGGCAGCGACTAGTTCCCGGCGAGCCTTTCGTTGACGAGAGCACGCAGTTGCGGCTTCAAGACCTTGCCCGCGCCATTGCGTGGCAATTCGTCGAGTGTGATCAGTTTTGCCGGGACCTTGTACCTGGCAAGCTTGCCTGCGCAGTATTCCGCTAAATCGGAAGCGCTCAGCTGCGCGCCATTCTGAAGAACGGCCGCAGCGCAGCCGACCTCGCCCCATTTTTCGTCGGGCACGCCAACCACTGCCACTTCGGCAATCTGCTCCATCTGATAGAGCACGTTCTCGATCTCAGCCGGGTAGACGTTTTCACCGCCAGAAATGTACATGTCCTTCAGCCGGTCCTCGATATAGATATAGTCATCCGCATCGAGATAACCGATGTCACCTGAGCGGAGCCAACCATCGACGAAACACTCTTCATTGGCATCGGGTCGGTTCCAATAGCCTGGCGTGACGGATGCGCCGCGCATCCATAGTTCCCCCAGCTCGCCGGGGTCGGCATCCATATTGGTGCCATCCATGCGGACGGCTTTCACCTCAATATGCATTAGTGCGCGGCCAGCGGAACCTATCTTTTCGGGCAGGTCTTCCCGTTCGAGGATAGATATGCCTGCCGCCGTTTCGGTCATGCCATAGGCTTCCTGCACGAACACACCCCTGCCCAGCCACCACTCGACCAGCGTGTCGGGCACGGTTTCAGCGCCTGACACTGCAACCTGGATGGTGCCGAAGTCTGTCGTTGCGGACTTGGGATGGTCCCGCATCGCATTGAAGGCTGCGGGAACGGCAAGGAAATGCGTGATGCCGATTTGCCGATCATCGAACAGGTCCAGCGTCACTTCCGGATCGAATACACGCTGGATCACATTGGCCGCGCCAAAGTAGAGCGCCGGAAATGTAAAGCCGTTGATCGCTCCAATGTGAAACAGCGGCATCATCGCCAGATTCACGCAACGATTCGTAATCCTGGCGCGCAGGCCGACATTAAGTGCGGAATAGAACATCATCTGATGGGTGATGATCACACCCTTCGGCCTGCCGGTCGTACCTGACGAATGCATCAGCAGGCATATATCGGTCAGCGGCTGGTCGATTTCCTTGCGCAGGATCGGCACGGCCGCGGCAAGCATGTGCTCATAAGGCGTATCGCCGCCTACACCGTCTGTTTCGATCCAGTGTTCGACTGCCGTTACGCCCATGAGTTCGTCGGCAGTTGCAGCAAAATCAGTATCGAAGAACACTGCCTTGGGCTCGGCGTCGCCGATCAGGAATTCCAGCTCAGAAGGGATGAGCCGGAAGTTGAGCGCCAGGCAGATGGCGCCGATCCGCCAGCACCCACACATGATCTCGAGAATATCGCTCGAATTCTGCAGCAGGTAGCCGACTCTGTCGCCGGGCTTGATACCCAGTGCCTTCAGGCTGGCCGCAACCCGGCCGACCCGGTCGTTCATCTCGCGGAACGTGAATCGCCTGTCGCTTGCAACATCGAACTGTGCAAGGGCATTTGGCGATTGCAGGGCATGCCGCTCCACCCAGTCGATCGCCAGAACTTCTAGCGCTGCGGGCATTTCAGGCATGGAGGTACTTTGTGTCTTCACGTCTGCCACCTTCAGCATTCCATTCGGCCTCTAAAGTCCTTGGTCGATCATTTCTGGATGGGAATATCGATGTACGATGGAGTTTCCCCGCCTGTGCGCAGGCCGATAATCGCATCGGGGAAGCGCGGCGGTTCGGTATTGTCCTTGTCCGCTCCCATCACCACGATGCGAAGACGGTGACCCTTGTTGATCAGAATGGCCGTGGGATAGAGGAAGAATTCCAGTTCCACGGGTTCTCCGGGAGTCAGCATCTGCTCGTCTTCCTTGCGCGAGGGATGCCAGGGCAATCCGAAATTGTCCCACGGCGCCTGGCCGAGCTTGCGCAAGGAAGCACGAAGCATGCCTTCGGTGACGTAGCGCGAATTGCCATCGGCATCGACTTCCTCAAGCTGGACATGGATATCCATGTCCGGAGCGCTGGATGAAGCAATCAGCTTGATGATCGGCGCACCAATCACAGTCATGTCTTGCTCCAGCGGAGCGGTAGTAAAGGTGATCGAGCGCCGGCCGTTGGCGGTCATTTCAGGGTAATCGACCTTCCCGCCAGCGTTTGAGTCCCAACGTGTGGCTGTGCCAGTCGTGGTTTCGAGGTCGACAGGATAGTCGATCCGGCCAGCAGCTTCCGGCTTGGTCAGGCTCAATTGCTCGTCACGGGGCAGCTTGGGATCAGCGGTGCTGTCAGTGGTCAAGTAGTAACGGCTGCGCGGTGCGTCCCATGGGAAATCGTCGAAAGCCTTCCAGGTCCAGCTAGTCTGCGGCTGGTCGATAATTGAAAGGTGGACCGGCGGGCCATCCATCACGTGGTTGTCGATCCCCTTGAGCCAGTAATCGTACCAGCGCAGCGATTCCGTACCCAGAACACGCAGCCGGTCCTTCGCTTCCTCGGCGTTGGCCGTAACGTGCGGCCATGGGCCGATAGCGAGCTTCTGTGGCCCCTTGAAATTCTTGTAAAAAGTGAGGGTCGCCGGTGTATAGGGATCGAACCATCCGCCCCAGTGATAGATCGCCGGGTGAGCAGCGTTGATCTTGTCCATCACGGCCGATGGCATGTCCTTGTACCAGTCGAAACTCTTGTAGGTTGAATCGCGATAGGGCGATTGGCCAAGAGGCGTGATCGGATCGAAATTGCCCTGGTGTTCAGCAACGGCTTGCGCGGCGAGCACGCCATCGGGATCGTCGTCGACCGGGGACGGTTTCACCACCAGATCGAGGTCGTGAGTAGCGTTGCCCCAGGTTTCAATCATGTCCGACCGGTTGATGCCGCCCGTCTTCGCCGCATCGTAAAAGTCGTAATAGCCGTTCTCAGGTACAATGGCCTTGAGCGCCGGATGCCCCGTGCTCGCAGCCATATATTGCGTGATCCCCATATAAGAGAGGCCGTACATGCCGACATTGCCGTTGCTCCAGGGCTGCTTGGAGAACCAGTCGATGACGTCATAGGCGTCTTGCGTCTCCTTGACGCTGAAGAGACCCTCATAACGCCCGAACGATGCACCACCGCCACGAACGTTGACGACAGCAGCGACGTAGCCGTGCTTGACGAGATAGGGCAGGAACGAAGTGTCATATTCGACGCCCATGTCGATCCAGCGCACGCCATCCGCCCGACGGTGGTAGCGCGAATAGGTCCAGATTACGGGATAGGGTGTATCCACCGCCACGCCGTTGACAGCAGGCCGGCTGATATCGACCGCCAGCCGCGTCCCGTCACGCGTAGTGATATATTGCGAGGTTGAAACCCATTCGTCGTAGAGCTTGGGCGAGTAGCCACTATACTCTGCGAAGCGGGATATCTTTTCCTCGGTCGATGCCGGGCTGGCAGCACTCTCCATGCCCCCACTACCAGCCCGGACCTCGTCGACCTGTGTCGGAGAGGAAACGCATCCAGTCAAACCAACCACGATGCCAAGCGCGAACATCGTCTGGATAATCTTGGTTCGTATCGACATGACGTGTTTCCACTCCCGCCGCTTAGCGACGATTTCAGTTTTCAAGTTCGGGTTGCGACCCCCGAAGGACTCAATAATCGTATGACAGCGCTACCCCGATGGTCCGCGGTGCGTTCCAGTTCGAGTAGTTGTTGTTGATGCCGTCATCGAGCGTGCTGGTGCGATACTTTTTCTTGGTCAGGTTCTGACCCCAAAGCGCAACCTTCCAGCCGCTGCTTCCGGCCTGGAACAGTTCCAGCCTCGCATTGAGCAGTGCAACGCCCTTCTCACGCGAGTACGGCTCATTGCTGACCGACAGGAAATAGTCGCTCGTCCAGTTGAGCGTGACCTGCATCGCCGCATCGATCGAATTGCTGACAGGGAACTCGTATCGCGCCATGGAGTTGCTCGACCAGTGCGGCGCATGGTTGAGCTGGTTGCCCACAGTACTCACGATCTCGCCCAGGATATTGGTCGTACCCGATTCTACCGACAGACCAGTTTCGGCAATCTTCGTGACTTCGGTGTCGAGGTAGCCGAGCGCCGTGCGTAGAATGAGGCCAGGAACCGGCTTCCAGTCAAGCTCCAGTTCGGCACCCCAGGTTCTCACGTCACCCAGATTGGTGAGGCCCGAGAAGACTGCAGTCGAATTCGGATCAGGAGTACTGAGATTTCCCTGGAAGTTCTTGTAGTCATAGCGGAACACCGCACCGTTCAGGCGGAGATCGCCACTTGCCAGGGTCGATTTGAAACCCACTTCATAGGCAGTGTTGATTTCCGGCTCATAGGCGACAATTTCACCCGGGTCGAAGAAGAAACCACCGAAGAACCCGCCGGATTTGAAGCTACGACCGACACTTGCGTAAAGCAGCACATCGTCGAGCGGCTTGTAGTCGAGCGTCGCCTTCCAGGATGGCTCCTTCTTCCTGTAGTCGTTGTTGGTTCCCTCAACCAAGGGAATCTCACCGGTTTCGGGATTGTATCCCGCCAGCGCAGCACAACCACCAGGTCCAGTATCGGCAGGATCCAGCCCGAAGAGGAAACATGTCCAGGCGCCGTCATTAAGCAAGACGGTGCCGTCGCGGTATTTCTTCTTTTCGTCGGTATAGCGAAGGTCTGCAGTAAACTTCAGTTGATCGGTAATCTCGTAGGCAAGCTGGCCATATACCGACCAGGCTTTCGTATCCTGCTTGAATGACAGATTGCCGCATCCCGGGAAATAGACCCAGTCGAAGAGCAGACTCGAAGGGAATACGCACGTACGGAACGAATTGATCTTGTCATCGGCGTAGACACCGCCAACCATCCAGCTCAGCGGCCCACTGTCACCGGATACGAGGCGCAATTCCTGCGACCAGGATTTGATGTCGTCATTGTAGTAGGTGATGTAGTTATCATCGAGATTGCCATTGTTTACGCGCCCCATTGCGATGGCAAACGCGCTCCAGGCCGCCTCATCCTGACCCGGCCCAAGACCGCGCGATCCCGACCCATTCGGGTGAGCGAAACGCATCTTGGTGTAGTTGGTTATCGAAAGAAGATTGGCAAAACCGAGATCGAGATCGAGGTTCAGACCAATCGAGTCGAAGTTGTCGTCGAACTTTTTGACGCTTGATTCTTCCCCGCGATAGATCCCGTCCGGGGTCTTTCTGGTGGTGGTGATACAGGTGCTGTCCGGAATACCCGTCGCCAGGACTGACGGACAGAATGCTGGCGTCCCGTCAGCATTGTACGGAATGTTCATCGACGGGGAGAAGGGGAACAGGGGCCCCTCCCAGAAGACATTGGGGTCGAGATAGCCTTCCAGTTCGGGAATACCCACTTCGGATCTATCTTCACCATGCGTGTATCTGACAACCGCAGTCAGATTGTCAGTCGGACGCAGTTCCAGCGTGCCGCGCATCTGAAGCTTGTTTTTGCCGCCCTGATGCCGGTCAAGGAGCGTGTTGAAGTAATAGCCGTTACTGCTTTCCAGCTGCGCGGCGAACCGGAACGCAGCCATTTCACCAAGCGGCACGCTCACGCCGCCGCGAAAGTTGAGCATGCCATATGAACCAGCTTCGAATTCCGCATTGGCTTCAAGCGAATCGAAAGACGGGCGACGGGTCACCAGGTTGATCGCGCCACCGGTCGAGTTGCGTCCGTAGAGGCCGCCTTGAGGCCCCTTCAGGACTTCGATCCGTTCCATGTCGAACATGGCAAATGAACCATAGACCCCGAATGGCTGATAGACGTCATCGACAACCAAGGCAGTGGTTGGCGTATTGTTGGTATTGTAATCCTGCAGACCGACGCCGCGAATAACGAAAATGGGGATCGCGCTGTCACCCGAATCCGCCAGGCTCATGTTGGGAACGTTTTCTGTGAGGCTGGCCGCATCCCTGATGCGAAGCTGATCGAGCTGATCGGTTCCCAGTGCAGTGATCGAGATGCCAACGTCCTGCACGTTTTCACTACGCTTCTGCGCGGTAACGATGATGACATTGGCGTCCGCATCGTCTGCACTGACCGTATCTGCGGCGTCCTGCGCCATTGCAAAGGAAGGCATGGCCCCCGCCGCAGCAATTGCCAGGATCGATGTCGAAATCTTGGTGAAATTTGATGCCTTGTTCATGGCGCTCTCCCCGAATCCGTCAGATATTTTTCTGATTGCAAGGGTGTCGAACCCAACAAGCTGGTGCAAACGCAAACTTTTGAGTTATAAACCCAAAAATCTTGATGGTTACCCAAATATCGGGGCTAAGCGATGCTAAAGATTGATCATTTGCGCTATTTCGTGGCGGCAGCGGAGACCGGAAGTTTTCTTGCAGCAGCCTCCAGAGTTCGTATTTCGCCATCCTCGATTAGCTATGCGGTCGATTGCCTTGAGGACTCGCTCGGCACCGCATTGTTTGTGCGAAAAGCCGCTGCCGGCGTAGTGTTGACCAACGATGGCAATCGGCTGCTCAGGCGCGCCAAATCCTTGATCCACGAGATGGAGGATCTCGAAACACGCTTCGGCCGACATAGCGGTGGCCTGGTCGGAGATTTGGTCGTTGGATGCCAGGAAGGATTGACCTGGACCTTGGCCCCTCACGCGTTTTCGATCGTGAAACGAGACAATCCCGATCTCAACATATCGCTCAAGACAATCTGGCTGGATACGCGCTTCGCCTCGCTCGACAATGGCGAGGTCGATGTTCTGCTGACTTTCTTGATCGGAGAAAAGCCGCCGAAACATTACGCTTCGACGCTGCTTTGCCGTCCGCAAGTCTATGCTTTAATGCGAAAGGGGCATCCGCTGGACAATGGCAAACCTGTGGCCCTGCAGGATCTGGCAAACTACCCGCAAGTCCAGATGCAAGACGGCCCGGCCTTCGACTATTATTACAATATGTATCGCTCGATCGGCGCGGAACCGGTGGTCCAGACAGCCAGTAATGTCAGCATGTGCGCGCAGGCATTGATCGGACGAAGCGATGCCGTTTCCTTGCGTATCATGCGCCCATCTCACACAATCTCCCCCTTGGGCGACGAGATAGTCTATCCCTTGCTCACTGACCAGGTGACGTTGTCCAGCCTTTACGCAATTACCGTCAGCGACAAGAAGTTGGAGGCTGGAGACAAGCGCTACGAGTTTATCCAGGTCTGCAAGGAGCAGTTCGACAACGGCGAGATGAAGGCCAACTTCTACTACTGAGCCAGATCGACATTGCAGACTGTGAAAGCGTCCCTCACGCACACCAGCCGGCAGACCTCACACTACTGACCTGCACGTTTGCCTGCCGCCGGACGGACCGCGTCAATTCGGCCGTCTTGCTCTATTCTAAAAATGCGGTATGCTCATCCCCACAGACTCGAACAGAGCGGCTCGCTGGAGGGGATACGATGGCCTGGGATTTCGAAACCGACCCAGAGTTTCAGGAAAAGCTCGACTGGATGGACGAGTTTGTCCGCGAGAAGGTCGAGCCGCTTGGAATGCTGGAAATCCATCCATACGACGTGAAGAATCCCCAGAGAAATGCACTTGTACGTCCTCTGCAAGAGGAGGTTAAGGCCAGGGGACTTTGGGCATGCCATCTTGGGCCCGAGTTGGGGGGGCAAGGCTACGGCCAGGTGAAACTGGGCCTCATGAACGAAATTCTCGGCGGCGCCACCTTCGCTCCTATTGTGTTTGGATGCCAGGCGCCCGACACTGGCAATGCGGAGATTATCGCGCATTACGGCACACCGGAACAGAAAGAGCGGTATCTTGAGCCGCTGCTTGCCAACGAGATCGTCTCGGCCTTTTCGATGACCGAGCCGCAAGGCGGTTCGGACCCGACCAATTTCGTGACCAGCGCGAAACTCGACGGCAATCATTGGAAGATCAATGGCGAGAAATGGTTCTCGACGAATGGCAAGTGGGCCGATTTCCTGATCGTGATGGCTGTGACCGATCCGGATGCGCCACGGCATGAACGCATGAGCATGTTCATCGTGCCGGTCGACACTCCCGGTGTAGAGATCGTTCGCAATGTCGGCGTATATGGCCAGGAGCACGGGTCGGAGAGCTATGTCCGTTACACCGATGTCAGGGTTCCGGCCGATCACCTTCTCGGAAAACAGGGCGGCGCGTTCGCCATCTCACAAACACGGCTGGGTGGCGGACGCGTTCACCATGCCATGCGGACTGTAGGGAATTGCAGGCGCCTGCTCGATGCCATGAGCCGGCGAGCGGTCAGCCGCAAGACGCGCACGGGCACGATAGCCGATTTTCAGACTGTGCAGACGCAGATTGCCGACAGTTACATCGAACTTGAGCAGTTCAAGCTGTTCGTTCTCAAGACGGCATGGATGATCGACAAGCATCAGGACTACCTGAAGGTCCGCAAGGACATTGCAGCCATCAAGGCGCTGATGCCCAAAGTCTATCATGACATTGCAGCACGGTGCATCCACATCCACGGATCGCTGGGCGTATCGAATGAGATGCCTTTCGTTGGCAACCTCATCGGTTCCATGGTTATGGGCATCGCCGATGGACCGACCGAGGTTCACAAGGTCACAGTCGCGAAGCAGCATCTGCGCGCCTATCGCAATGTCGAGGATCCCATCTTTCCAGACTATTCATTGATCGAACGCCGGAAGAAGGCGCGTGCCATGTACGATCTGACAGAGGCATACGCCGAGGGCGCGAAATGAACGCGGTTGGAGAGTTGGCCATCGATACGGTCCAGAACGAGAACCGGATGACGCGGACAAATCGTCTGGCCTATGGCTTTGGAGCGGTGTCGATCGGCGTCAAGAATGCCGCCTTCACCACCTATTTGCTCCTGTATTACAATCAGGTGATCGGCGTACCGGCCGCGATTGTCTCGACTGCGATCGCACTGACGCTGCTTGTCGATGCCGTCGCGGATCCGTTCATCGGGCGATGGTCCGACATGACGCGTTCACGCCTGGGGCGACGGCATCCCTTCATCTTTGGCTCGGCCCTGCCCACAGCGACATTCTTTGTCCTTGCATGGTTCCCGCCCCAGGGCCTTACCGACATCCAGATGGGCTTCTGGATATTCGCGCTTGCCGCACTCACGCGAATGTCGATCAGCGCGTTCGAGATTCCGAGCTCGGCAATGAACCCTGAGCTTACCTCCGACTACGCCGAACGCACCAAACTGTTCTCGCTAAGATACTGGTTCGGCTACGCTGGCACGTTTGGCTTCACCGCATTCAGCCTGGCGGTGTTTTTTGTCGCCACCAGTGACCACCCGGTCGGTCAGCTCAATCCGGCAGGATACGAGAAGTTCGCCTTTGCGGGCGGAATCCTCATCTTGCTGGCAATTCTGGTTTGCGGATTTGGGACGAAAAACCGCATAGCTGACATGCGCCAGGCCGTGATCCCGGACGTACCGCTGGGCATTGCGGGCCATTTGAAAGAAATGTTCTCTGCATTCCGGCACCGCGCCTTTCTGGCGATCTTCGCGTTCGGAGTGTTCAAATACACTGCGATAGGGCTCTATAGCGCGACGACACTCTATTTCGGGACCTATGTCTTCAAGCTTTCCGCCGGTCAGCTTGC
Source organism: Altererythrobacter sp. (assembly GCF_050299635.1). NCBI lineage: Bacteria > Pseudomonadati > Pseudomonadota > Alphaproteobacteria > Sphingomonadales > Erythrobacteraceae > Altererythrobacter > Altererythrobacter sp. The sequence goes on along the minus strand of NZ_JBNKWF010000006.1, from coordinate 120,723 downwards.
TCTACTCACATTTGACTCGCTTGTTGCCGCAACGATCGCAGCGCCATTGGCGCCGGTGTTTTCGCGTTGGCTGGGCAAACGCAAGACTTCGATGGCGATGGCGTTCTTTGGTATCTGCCTGGGAATCAGCCCGCTGGTCCTCACGCTCCTTGGAGTGTTCTTTCCGCCAGGCCATCCCCTGTTGCTGCCAACGCTTTTCACCATCGGGGCCTTGTACGGCTCCATGATTGCGACCTCGCTCATCAACACCAGCTCGATGCTTGCAGACGTCGTGGAGGATCACGCAGTCAACTCGGGCAAGCATAGCGCTGGCGTCTTCTTTTCCGCATCGAGCTTCATGCAGCAATGCTCGGCCGGGCTGGGCATATTTGTCGCAGGGCTCGTTCTCACCGCATCAGGTTTCCCGGAAAAGATCGATCCTGCGCTGGTAACGCCTGCAATGGAGCGCAGCTTGCTGATCCACTATATTCCGGTTTCTGTAGGGCTATGGAGCATTGGGTGCCTGTTCCTGCTCTTTTATCCTATTACCGAGGCCCGGCATCGTGAGAATGTAGCTCGATTGAGAGCGACCGAAGCCGAAGCACGTGAGCAAACAATTCGCGACGGCGGGTTCGGCGCTCCAGCCCGCTAAAATTGCATTTGAGGAGAGATTGATGGCCACGAAGATCGCCACCGAGGGGCATGGAGACGAAGGGGCATTTCGCGAAGAAGTCCGCCAGTTCCTGGCCGACAATTTTTCGCCGGAACTCAAGGGAAAGGGCAATGCCCTCGCCGGCGTAGAGGGCCCAAGCAAGGAGGGCCTTGCGGAAAAGGCCTGGCGTGAAGCGGTCGGATCGCGCGGCTGGGGCACTCCGACATGGCCAAAGGAATATGGCGGCGGTGGTTTGAACCGACGTGAAGCCGCAATCCTCAATGAAGAATTTGCCAAAGCCGGGGCCTACAATCCCATTGGCGGAATGGGCGTCATGATGTTCGGTCCAACGCTTCTCGAATACGGGAGCGAGGAACAGAAGCAGCAACACATCCCACCGATCTGCCGAGGCGAGATTCGATGGTGCCAGGGCTATAGCGAACCGAACGCGGGTTCCGACCTGGCGAACCTTCAGACAATCGCGGAAGACAAGGGAGACCACTACCTCGTCAACGGCCAGAAGACCTGGACCAGCGGCGGACAATGGGCTGACAAGTGCTTCTGCCTTGTGCGCACCGACAGGAGCGACAAGCACAAGGGCATCAGTTTCTTGCTGATCGATATGGACTCGCCGGGGGTCGAAGTTCGCCCGATCCAGATGATCAGCGGCATGAGCCCATTTTGCGAAACCTTCTTCACCGATGTGAAAGTCCCGAAAGAGAATCTCGTTGGCGAGGAAGGTCAAGGTTGGACGATCGGAAAACGTCTGCTCCAGCACGAGCGAACAAATCTGTCCGGCGGCGGAAGCATGGCCCGAATGATGGGCACGAGCCTGGCCGACATCGCGAAGAAGTATCAGGAAACAGATTCGGATGGCGAAATTGCGGACAAGGTCCTGCGCGACCGGATTGCAGATTTCGAGATTCGCTGGAGCGCGTTCCTGCTCACCGCCCGTCGTGCGACTGAGGAGAGCAAGGCCCAGGGAGGCGTTTCCGAGATCAGTTCGGTATTGAAAAAACTCGGCACAAAGCTCGGCCAGGAGCGAGCCGAATTGACGATCGAGATCATGGGCTTGCAAGGTCTCGGCTGGGAGGGCGAAGGCTTCTCCGCCACTGAGCTCGCCGGCGTGCGGGCATGGCTCTTTGGCAAGGCAACGACGATCTATGGCGGGTCGACGGAAATTCAGAACAATATCATCGCCAAGCGCGTGCTTGGCATGTTGGACCATCAGTAAGGGGGCGCGGGATCATGGCAGTTCTCAATGAAGAGCAGGAAATGCTGCGCGACATGGCGCGCAACTGGACGACCAACGAGAGTCCGGTAAGTGAGTTTCGCAAGGTCCGCGCCAAAGGCGATCCAGAGGCGTTCGACAGGTCCGCTTTTGCAGCCATGGCCGAAATGGGCTGGACCGGCGTCATTGTGCCCGAGGAATACGGCGGGTCCGACTTTGGCTGGCTGTCCGCTGGGCTTGTGATCGAGGAACTGGGCAAGACCCTGACTGCAAGCCCGCTCATTGCGACGACCATAGCAGCTTCGGCCATACTAATTGGCGGTAGCGAGGAGCAGAAGGCAAAGTGGCTCCCGGGAATCGTGAGCGGCGAGACGATTGCCACTCTCGCTATCGATGAAACCGCCAAACATGGGGGGGGCGACCTGGCGACCCAAGCGAGCGATGGCAAGTTGAGCGGTACCAAGGCATTCGTCCATGAGGCGCATGGGGCAGACCTGTTCGTCGTCGCGGCAAGAGATGGGCTGTATCTCGTCGAGAAGGGTGAAGGCGTCTCCCTTTCGACCCGCGCCTTGGCCGATCAACGCAGCCATGCCGAGGTCAACTTCGAATCTGCCGCTGCGGAGAAGCTGGCCAGCGGGGGTGAAGCCTTGTTGGACGAAGTGCTGGACCGTGCGCGTATCCTGACCGCTTGTGAAATGCTCGGCATGGCTCAAGCGATATTCGACATGACGCTCGACTATCTCAAGCAACGCGTTCAATTCAATCAGGTACTGGCGACGTTCCAGGCACTTCAACATCGCATGGCTGACCTCTTTGGCGACCTGGCCATGATGCGGTCGGCAGTCGAGGGCGGCCTGCAGGCACTGGACAGCGGTTTCGGCGTCCCGCGGGCAGCAGCGGTGGCAAAAGCCGAAGCAAATCGTGTGCTGCACCTGTTGAGCCGCGAAGGCATCCAGCTTCATGGCGGAATCGGTATGACTGACGAATACGACGTCGGCCTCTACCTCAAACGGTCCCGTGTGCTCGAAGCGAGCTGGGGATCGACCTCCCTGCTCAAGGACCGGTTCGCAAAGATCAACGGCTACTAATCTCTTGGATCCACTGGAGGATCCCGAGGGCACAGACATCTCGCCAGGCGCGCAACAGCGCGTCCTGGCCAGACATGCGCAATTTGTCGAAGAGAACCTGAAGCGAAATTTCCGCGCCAATTTCATTCACGGCGTACTTGGCATGACAGGCTTTCGCCTGATCTATGCGCCAACGATCATTCCAGCCTACCTCCTTCTCTTGACGGGCAGCACGGCAGCCGTCGGACTGGGAACGGCCTTGCTTCAGCTTGGTGCGACAATCAGTCCCATCGCAAGCGGCTCGAGGATCGAACATCGCAGCCATATCCTCCCCTATGCGATCCGGGTCGGATCGCTGATGAGAATGATGATCCTCGCCCTTGCCCTGTCGGCCTGGTTTCTGACCGGGAACCTGTTGCTGGTGGCGACCTTCGCCTGTTTTCTGCTGCTGGGCTTCTTCACCGGTGCACAGCGCGTCGCCTTTCAGATGCTAATGAGCAAGCTCATTCCGCTCAGCAGGCGCGGCCGATTGCAGGGATATCGGAACTTTGCCGGTGGTTTGATCGCGGCGGTTCTGGCGTGGTTCGCGGGCAACTACTTCATTGCAGATTCATGGCTGGGCAATGGCTACGCCACGACGTTCCTGTTTGCATTTGTACTGACAAGTGCCGGCCTGGTCGTCCTGAAGACCATGATTCGCGAGCCGCCTGCGCCGATCTCCCGTCCGGAAATGCGGTTGATCGATCGCGTTCGGCAGTTTCCCGAACTGCTCTCAGACCGCGATTTTGCCGCATTCCTTTGGGTGCAGAGCTTTTCGACAGGGGCCCGCGTGGGGGCTCCATTCTGGACTGTCTACGCGGGACAACTCTTGGGGCTCGATGGCGCGTTGATCGGGGGGCTCAGCTTCGTCTTTCTCGGGTCCGACACCGTGTCCAATGTATTCTGGGGGCCGCTGGGCGACCGCTACGGGTTCAAGCTGGTCTATACTGGCGCCCTGCTGTGCACAGTCGCTGGAATATTGTTCCTAATCTTCGGCGGCAGCGAGATTCCGATCTACACCGCCTTCATATTGCTGGGGTTTGGCGGTTCCGGCTGGATGCTGGCATCTGCGACAATGGTGCTCGAATTCGGAAATCTCGAAGATACGCCCATGCGGCTCGGACTTGTAACGACAGTCGAAGGAGCGATTGCGGCTACGGGCCCGATCTTCGCCGGCCTCATGGTCGCAACTTTCGGCTTCGCTCCGCTGTTTGCAATCGTACTCGCCGCAGTCTGCCTCGCGCTCGGCATATTGGTCCTGCGAGTTGAAGAACCACGCAAGCGTCAGCGAACGCCCCTATAAATCGATTTCTGCCAGCAGCCCTCTTGTCAGGCTGGAGGCATAGGTTGCGATTGCTGCATCCCTATCTTCGAAGCGCCCCGCCCACTTGCGCGCTTCGTACGCCGCATTGAGCGTCGACATGATGACCTGGCTGGCGACAAGCGGATCGACTGGACGCACCGAACCGTCAGCGATTCCGTCAATCAGCATCCCTGCAAAACGTCGAGCGAGTCGGTTGGACCGCGTGACCACGTCAACCTTCTGCTCGCTTGCGAGCGCCTGCAGCGCAGTCGTTCGCAATAGCGGCATTGGGTCATGGAATTGCAGGTCGAGCAGCTCTGCAAAAACGCTGCAGAACTTCGCCCAGTAGTTTGCATCCATCCTCAGCCCGGCCATCTGGACAGCCGAAAGCCGATCATAACTCCGCTGGAAACAAGCCAGGACCAGCTCGTCCTTGGCGTCATGATGGTGGTAGAAGCTTCCCTTGGTCACGTTCAGCTCTTCTGCAATCCGGTTGACCGAGGCCCCCCGGTAGCCCAGCTGGTTGATGAGAACTGTGGCGGCCCGCAGGAATTCTTCGTTCTGGGACGGAACCTCTCCTTCAACCGTTCGCCAGTCACCGGCTTCAAAGGGATGTGGGTGCCAGTCTCCTTGCTGCGCAGGTATTCCGTTGGCGAGGATATCGAACAGCCGCTCCTCGACCCGCGGAAAATCCAGCGAGGAATAACGCAGCGACCAGACCGGCCACCACATCATCGCTTCGAGCAGGACATGAGCGCGCACGGTCAGAATTGCCCGCGCGCCCGGCGTTTCGCCCGTCCCGAAGAACTGGCGAACGTGCTCAACGACATTGCTGTAGCGATCCAGGAGCGGCGCCTGGACTTCCCGATCCAGCGTACGGATTTCGGACAACGCGGTGATCAAACCGCGTTCCCCTCTCCTTATGCGCGTGCGCAGATCGACGTGCAGCGCAATATACTTGCGTAAACGGGATTCAGGATCGGGTTCGGCAAGGGCTTCCTTCGCCATTGCCTCCATCAATCCCAGCGTTTCCTCATAGACGGCGACTGCCAGCAAGTCCTTGCGGGGAAAGTAGTAGGTTATGCTTGTGGCATTCAGCCCGATGGCGCGCGCTACATCGGAGAGAGTCGTCGCCTGTAGCCCGACCTCATTAATGAGGACCGACGCCGCATGGACAATTGCCGAACGTTTCTCACCGAACTTCTTTGTCACAATGTTCTTGCTGACCACGGTTCCCCACTTCCCGGATCGTTACATCAGTCTCTTAACTCGCGCTACTGCACTTGCTGATCCATCCTCAGAACAATTGCGCCAGATCCTTCTTCAATATTTTTCCGTTGGCGTTGCGCGGCAAAACATCGGCGCTGAACACAATTCGCTCGGGAATCTTGAACCTGGCCAGCCGCGCGCCGACCCAAGCCTGCAATTCCGCTTCCGTCGCGGTCTCGCCAGGTGTCAGATGGACCACGGCTGCCGGTACCTCGCCAAGCTGTTTGTGTGGCAACCCGATCAAGGCCGCGTCCATGACCGCAGGATGATCGTAGAGGACATTCTCGACTTCCGACGAGTAGATGTTCTCTCCACCGCGAATGACCATGTCCTTGGCCCGATCAGCGATGTAGCAGAATCCCTCTTCGTCCAAACGCGCAAGATCTCCGGTCTTGACCCAACCGTCGATAAAGGTCTCGGCAGTTGCCTCCGGATTGTTCCAATAGCCTTTGACGACCATCGGACCTTTCGCCCACAGTTCGCCGATCTCACCGGTCGGCATTTCCCTGGTTCCGTCTTCACTCATGATCTTCAGATCGGCTACGGCGACAGGCGGCCCACAGCTATCGGGTCGATTCAGGTAATCCTCCGATGAATGGCCGGTTACGGTGGCCATTGTCTCGGTCATTCCCCAACCATTGCCTGGAAGCGCGCCGAAGACCTCCCGTATCTTGCGCACAAGCTCAGGTGCAGAAGGAGCGCCGCCATACCCAATCGCCTCGAGGCTCGACAGATCGTAGTTCTTTCGTTCGGGATGCTCGATTAACTGCCAGGCGATGGTTGGCACGCCTCCGGTTGCGTTGACCTTTTCCCGCTCGATAATCTTGAATGCTTCGACGGGATCCCATTTGTGCATGAAAATTATGGTGTTACCCGCCGCAACATTCCCCATCAGGCCTGCCGAACAAGCGGTCACGTGAAACAGCGGAATGACCGTCAGGCCCGTCTTCTTCACCGGGTCGGGTATCTGCTCGCCGCGCCGCAGCACGGCACAGGCTGCATTGTAGCCGCTTGAGAGTATATTGGTGCACAGATTGCGATGCGTACCCAGGGCCCCCTTGGGTTTCCCGGTTGTGCCGCTGGTGTAGAAGATCGTGGCATCGTCTTCCGGCCCAATCTCCACTTCCGGCAACCCGTTTTCAGGAAGTGATGCGTAGTCCTTCGGCGTACCGATCAGGGTTTCGAGCGATACCGTTCCGTCGCCATCCTCAGCCCTCCGCGATACGAAAACGGTCTCGAGGTCCGGGCATTCATCACGGAGTGGAGCAATCCTCTCCCAACGTTCGTCATCGCAAACAAGGAGCTTCGTCCCCGAGTCCTTGAGTCCATAGGCGAGCTCGGCACTGGTCCACCAGGCGTTGAGGGGTACGCAAATGGCACCGATCGTTACTGCTGCGAAGAACACCACTGGCCATTCCGGGAGATTGCGCATGGCCAAAGCGACGCGATCGCCCTTCTTTATGCCGCACTTCTGGAACTCATGGGCCAACGCCGCGACAGCACGAAACCAAGCGTCATAGGTCACGCGTTCGTCATGATAGATCACGAACTCACGTTCGCCATACATACGGGCGAGCAATGCAATCGCGCGCAAGTTCGGCGGGGCATTCTTCCACACACGGGTTTGCACGCCGCGGATATCGATCGTCTCCATCTCGAATCTTTGACCCGGAGCCGTGAGACGCGCCTTGCACTCATCGCGGCTGATCGCAGGCCAGCCTTCGGGCGGGACCCAACCGATTGCGGAAGCGATGTCCATTTTCTGCGATGCCATGATCAGAGCACCTCGAACAATCCGGCCGCGCCCATGCCGCCGCCGACACACATCGTCACCACCACGTATTTCTCGCCGCGACGCTTACCTTCAAGCAAGGCATGGCCAACGCATCGAGCGCCAGTCATCCCGAAGGGATGGCCGATCGAAATCGATCCACCATTCACATTCAGCCTTTCATCGGGAATGCCCAGCCTGTCGCGGCAGTAAATCACCTGCACAGCGAACGCCTCGTTCAATTCCCACAAGCCAATATCCTCGATCCCGAGATCGAACCGATCGAGCAGCTTTGGAATCGCAAACACGGGTCCGATGCCCATTTCGTCCGGCTTCGTACCGGCAACTGCCATGCCGACATAACGCCCAAGCGGTGCCAGTCCCCGGCTCTCGGCCAATTTGGCTTCCATCAGAACACATGCCGATGAGCCGTCAGCAAGCTGGCTGGCATTGCCTGCGGTGATCGAACAGCCCTCTCCCATGACGGGATCGAGCTTGGCCAGGCCTTCCAGTGTGGTGCCCGGACGATTGCACTCGTCGCTTGAAATTGTCACTTCCCGCTTTGAAACTTCACGGGTTTCCTTGTCCACGACATCCATGATCGTGCTGATTTCGATGATCTCGTCATCGAATTTGCCAGCCTCCTGCGCTGCAGCCGTTCGCTGCTGAGACTGGAGCGAATACTCGTCCTGCGCTTCGCGGCTGATGCCGTAGCGCTTGCCTACGACTTCTGCCGTCCCGATCATGGGCATGAAGATGTCCGGATGCATTTTCAGCAGTTCTTCATCGCGCTGAGGCTTGGCCGAGCTTGATCGAATTGCGCTGATGGATTCAACGCCGCCGGCAACGCAAATGTCCATCCTGTCCACCACGATCTGTTTCGCAGCAGTCGCAATTGCCATGAGGCCGGAGGAACACTGGCGATCCATGGTCATACCGGCAATCTCGACCGGAAGCCCCGCTCGCAACGCAATCTGACGCCCGACATTGAAGCTCTGTTGCCCAGACTGGCTTGCAGCGCCCATCACCAGATCATCGACTTCGCCAGCTTCCACGCCGCTTCGCTCGACAGCGGCTTCGACTGACCATGCCCCAAGCTGAACGGAATGCGTGGCGTTAAATGCGCCTCGCATGGATTTCGCCAGCGGCGTCCGGGCGGTAGACACAATTACTGCATCGCGCATTTTGGACCGATCCCCTTCCCATACTTTGTAGTTGATTCTTCTGCAGGCGATTATGCAGAACATCGACAGCAATACAAGCAGGAAGAAATTTGATTCGAAACTGAGGTATGCGGTTTTACAAGTATGAAAATGTGAGTATCAGCATTTTTCAGAATAGATGGTATGGTCCGAAAGCGGCCATAGGCGGGAGAGATCATGTTCGAGGTAAGTGATCCGTTTGACTTGGGTTTCGATCGTGGCCGGCTGGCACGAATCGATGATTTTCTAGACAAGCACTATGTCGCGACCGGGCGGCTCAAGAATGCGCAGCTATTGGTCTCGCGTAACGGGCAACCGGTGCATTATGCGCATTTCGGAAAGCTTCGCGACGATGGAACCGACATGCGCGAAGATGCCCTGTTTCGCATCGCGAGCATGACAAAGCCGATCACTTCGATTGCCTTCATGCAACTCGTCGAGCAATGCGAAATTGCCGTTGACGACCCGGTAATGCGCGTGTTTCCCGAGTTCGCCGATCTCGGCGTCTATAATGGCGGTGGTGGGTCCCTTCCCTTTGGCCCTGCCAAGCATTGCAAGCCGATGCGGTTCGTCGATCTGCTGAGCCACACGTCCGGGCTGACCTATGGCTTCCAGAACCGCAGCAGCATCGATGCGGCCTATCGCAAGGCGAAACTCGACCTCGCGCGTGGTCAGATTACGTCGGACGACTATGTCCGGACGATAGCCTCCATTCCGCTCGAATTCGAACCAGGATCGCAATGGAACTATTCGGTTGCGACCGACGTTCTCGGCATCGCCGTAGAACGCCTCACCGGCAAAATGCTGGGAGAATATTTCGAGGAGAACATCTTCGCACCGCTTGGCATGACCGACACCGGTTTCGATGTGTCGGCGGACCGGGCCGATCGGCTGGCTGACGCATATGGCTACCGGCCAGGGAAGGAGCCGCGCCTGATCGACAGGGCAACCGAGAGCGATTTTCTGGGCAAGGCCGCGTTCCATTCTGGCGGAGGCGGGCTCGTCAGCTCGATTGCAGACTACAATCGGTTCTGCACCATGCTGCTAAACAAGGGTGAGCTGGACGGCAGCAGGATCGTCGCGCCCAAGACGTTGGACCTGATGACGTCGAACCATTTGCCGGGCGGCGCCGATCTCACGGAGATGAGCCAGAGCCTGTTTAGCGAGGCAAACAATGCCGGCACCGGCTTTGGGCTTGGCTTTGCAATGGTGATCGATCCTGCCAAGACCCTGATGCCCGCCAGCCTGGGCGAATTCTATTGGGGCGGCGCCTATTCAACCGCCTTTTTCGTGGATCCGGTAGAGCGCATTACAATGGTCTTCATGACGCAATTGTACCCATCCTCCACCTATCCAATCCGCCGCCAACTCAAGACGCTGATCTACTCGGCGCTCACTCAAAGCAACGCATAAAGGAGAGCCTGAATGTCATCCCCCATTTCGACCGAAATCCAGGGCAATGTTCTGGTCATCACATCGGACAATCCACCGGTCAACGCGCTGGGTCAGGCTGTGCGGCAGGGACTCAAGGAAGGGATCGAACTTGCAGCGCAAGAAAGCGGCATCGAAGCCGTCGTGATCAAGTGCGATGGCCGAACATTCTTTGCGGGAGCCGACATCACCGAGTTTGGCAAAACCCCTCAAGGTCCCAGCCTTCCGGAAGTTTGCGACGCGATCGAAGCGAGCGACAAGCCGGTTGTCGCCGCAATTCATGGCACTGCCCTGGGCGGCGGGTGCGAAGTCGCCCTTGCCTGCCATTACCGAATTGCCGTTCCCAGTGCCAAGCTGGGCCTTCCGGAAGTCAAGCTCGGGCTTATTCCCGGGGCCGCAGGCACACAGCGCCTGCCGCGCCTGATCGGCGCGGAAGCAGCGCTACCCATGGTTGCGATCGGTAATCCAGTGCCTGCCGCAAAGGCGCTCAAGATCGGCCTGGTCGATCAGCTTGCGGATGAAGGCCGTCTGGCTGGGGACGCGATCGCCTTCGCCAGATCGAAGATCGGGCAATCCATCCCGCGCACAAGTGAAGGGACTGCGAACCAGGATGGGGTGAAAAATCCCGACATTTTTGACGAGTTTCGCGCCAAGAATGGCCGCAAGATGCGCGGTTTCGATGCGCCAAACGCTGCCATCGAAGCAGTCAAGGCAGCCGGCGAGCTTTCATATGCGGATGGGACTGCGAAAGAACGCGAACTCTTCATGAAGCTGATGAGCGGCAACCAGTCCAGGGCCATGCGGCACTATTTCTTCGCCGAACGGGCTGCGAACAAGATCGATGGCGTTTCCGCCGATACATCCCTGATCCCGATCAACAAGGTGGGGATCATCGGTGCCGGCACTATGGGCGGCGGAATTGCCATGAACTTCCTGTCGGCCGGCATTCCGGTGACAATACTCGAGATGCAGCAGGAGGCACTCGACCGGGGGACCGGCGTCATGCGCAAGAACTATGAGAACACTGCAAAGCGCGGGCGCATGACAATGGAACAGGTTGACGGTGCCATGGCCCTGCTCAGCCCGACACTCGACTACGGCGATCTGGCAGACTGCGATCTCGTCATCGAAGCCGTCTATGAGAGCATGGATGTAAAGAAGGAAGTCTTCGCCAAGCTCGATGAGACAGTGAAGGACGGGGCAATCCTTGCTTCCAACACGAGCTATCTCAACATTGACGAGATCGCTTCCGCCACCAAACGGCCCGGCTATGTGCTGGGCTTGCATTTCTTTTCACCGGCGAACGTCATGAAATTGCTTGAGGTGGTTCGCGGCAAGGAAACGCGTGACGACGTGCTGGCTACTTCAATGAAATTGTCCAAGAAGATCGGAAAGGTCGCCGTGGTTTCCGGCGTTTGCCCGGGATTTATCGGCAACCGCATGCTTTCGAAGCGGCAGGAACAGGCCAACAAGCTCATAATGGAAGGCGCGAACTACTGGGATGTCGATGACGTCCTGCTCGAGTTCGGTTTTCCCATGGGCCCGTTCCAGATGGGCGATCTGGCAGGAATAGACATCGGCTGGCATCGCGATCCCACAAAAGTGACTACAGTAAGGGAAGCGCTGTGTGCTGCGGGTCGTTTCGGACAGAAGGCCGGCAAGGGCTTCTATGACTATGATGAAGCGCGCAACCGCACTCCGTCGGACGAAGTGAAGCAGATTATTGCCGATTTCGCGTCCAAGGCAGGCAATGAACAGCGCGATATCTCCAAGGACGAGATCCGCGAAAGGTTGCTCTACCCGATGGTCAACGAAGGTGCGAAGATCCTTGAAGAGGGAATGTCCCAGCGTGCCAGCGACATCGATGTCGTCTGGATCAATGGCTATGGTTGGCCGCTGTACACGGGCGGACCGATGTTCTGGGCTGATACGATCGGACTGGACGCTGTGGTCGCCGGACTTGACAGCCACGGCCTCGAAGTGAGTGCCTCGCTGCGCAGCAAGGCCGAGGCTGGAGAGCGCTTCAACTGACGTTTCAGGCAGTAGTGCTGGCGCTGACCGGGCTCCAGTCGGCGCAACGTCTGACCGCGTAATTCTCCAATTTGATTTGCAGCTGGTGCCAATGGATTGCGGCACCGGCTGCGAACCCTCATCAGACGCTGCAAATTGCCCGATGGCTAACGTCCGATTGTCCTGATCGTTCTTTCCGGATCGTCGGCAATGCGCGGCGTCGGAGCCAGTTCCATCACCATTCGGCCTTCAGGAGTATATGGCTCCCATTGGGGCAAGAGCTTGCTCGATGGCCTTCCGGACTTGGCAAACGCAATCCAGGCGTCGCTCATCATCTCCGCCATGACCGCCGCATCTTCCCCGCTACCGACGAGCGCCGCGCTTTCCTTCGCATTGTCGAACATCAATGGAATATCGAGAGTGTGGGGAGTGCGGAGGATTCCATCTCCCACCGGCGTTTCCCAGGTCAAACGGTAAACAAAGACAGGTGCGTTCGCCGATCGCGATTGCTGATCAGCGAGCAAATATGTCCCGCGAACAAAGCGTGCGCCCATCGCAATCGCCGCCAGATGCGAAGGGGAATAGTCCGGATACATTTCGCGGTATGCAGCAACGACAGCGCTCGCCTCATCGCCCATCATTGCGGTCATGGCGTCAAGCTGCGCTTCGTCAATTACGCCAAACCAGGGTTGCGATGCGACGAAGATCGTCATTTCGTCCTTGTTGTAGCCAATCAACAAGGGAACCTCGCGCGACTGTTCGGGCGCCGTGGGCAAGAAGGGATCCCGGGGCACGATATTCCCGTCTGCGATCGGGCCGAACGTTGGGCCCTGGCCAAATCCTGGGGATGCCGGAGTAGCCTTGCGAACCGCAGTAATCAGCGCCTCAGCACCAAGGTTGCGCAAATCGTCCTGCGTCGCGACGCCTGCTGCTTCCAGAATTTTCCTGGCGTAGTCGGTGGCTTTCGCAGGATCGCCGCTTTTGACGCCGGGGCCAGATTGCACAACCGCCTTGTGAAACAATCCCTTGGCAGCTGGCATCGCCATCAGATGGCTAACCTTCGATCCGCCGCCAGATTCTCCCATGATGGTAACATTGTCGGGATCGCCACCGAACGCCGCGATATTGTCGCGCACCCACTCAAGCGATCGCACCAGATCGAGATTCCCGACATTACCTGATGCCGCAAAATCCTCTCCAAATATCTCAGCCAGATTGAGATAGCCGAACGCATTAAGACGGTGATTTACCGTCACCACGACGACATCACCCTTTTCAGCCAGATTGCGACCGTCATAGGCGGGCCAATTGCCTGACCCATAGACGTAGCCTCCACCATGGAACCACACCATGACCGGGCGCTTCCCGGCGGATGCATCTGGCGTCCAGACGTTCAGGAACAGGCAGTCCTCATTGTCGATCTTGGCTTCAGTTCCAGTCGGGAAGATAGCCTGGATCTGCCTCGTCAGATCAGTCGTCCTTGTTCCACTTGGAGTGTAGAGCTGCATGCAAGGCGCACCGCGTCCCGTGGCGTCAGCAATTCCACGCCAGGCGTCAGCCGGTTGCGGAGGCTGGAACCGCAACTCCCCGAGCGGGGGCGCCGCATAGCGAATGCCGAGGAAGGCATCGACACCGTCCTGTTCCAATCCTTGCACCTGGCCCCTGTCGGTCTCAACCACCGGAGTCGTAGATTGGGCGCCTGCCTGACCATGCGCCACCAGTGCCATGATCCCCAGAGCTTGCGCCACCGCAATGATGATCTTCTTCATCGTTTCGTTCCCCAGTCCTTCATCTGTCGCTGATCGAAAAAAGACGGGGCGGTTCTGAAAAGTACCGCCCCGCCTGGAAAGCAATTACAAAGCCGTGATTGCTCCCTTGAAAGGTCAGAAACGAGCCTTTGCGCCCAGCCTGAAGGTCCGTCCCAATGCGCTGCCGATGAAAGGATCGTAGCTGTATTCAAGACGTGCAGCAGGAGGATCCTTGTCGAATATGTTCTCGACGCCGCCGGTGAAGGTCACTTCCAATCCGCCCATGTCGAGATCGACTTTCGCGATCAGATCGTGCTGCGTGTAATTGCCGACCTTCCGACCGAAATCGGTGTCGCCGAACTCCGGTGTCGATGCACAGGCAATATTGGGCTCGCACCGGTTATCCGTAACGCCGCCGATATAGGTGAAGTTGTAAGTGACGTTGACCTTGCCAAAACCAAGCGTCGCATAGGCATTGCCTCTCCAATCGGAAACCGTGCCAGGAGCGCGGTTGTAGTTGGAGAAACCAGCCGCATCATAGCCCTCGCTGAACGTCAGACCCTGATAGACAAAGTCGGAAAACCTGTACTTCAGGATGTGCGTCGCACTTGCCCCGGCGTTGAGGCTAACCGAACCGAAATCATTGCCATAGTTGAGCGCGAAATCGAGACCGCGCAATGTCATATCCGGCCCGTTGACGGTTTGCGTGCGGATCCGCGAAATATCCAGACCAATGGTATCCGGCCCGCAGACGCCGCCTTGCAAGACGATGAACTGGAGGAATGGGCTCGCACAATCTACCGGTTGCTGGCCATCGGTCCCTCCAGGTGCAACCTGAGCCGCGATGGCCTGAATCGGCAGATCGGTGAACCGGCCTTCGAATTCATAAGTCCAGAAGTCGGCGCTAAATGTGAAGCCGCCGCCTTCCAGAATCGCACCGATATTGTAGGTCAGCGCCGTTTCCGGTTTGAGGTCCGGATTGCCGCCGGAATCGGTCGCCTTGTAATTGTTGCCAAGTACGTCAATGCCCGCGACGGCGCTTGCACCCCCTGGTGTCAAATCACCCGGAAGCGGCCCGCGGAAAGTCTCGCCGATCGAACCGCGCAAGGCCAGCCAGTCGGCGACCTGCCAACGTGCGGAAACCTTTGGATCGATCGTTGATCCAACTCTCCCGCCGTAATCCTCATAGCGTACGGCCACATTGAGCTCGAAGCCATCGAATGGCTCGATTTTCGCTTCAGCAAACAGGGCGTGGACGTCCTGCGTCAGATTGGCCGCGGGATATTGCCCGAGGAAAATGAAGGCGCCGACCGGAAAGTTGAGATCGTTCGGATCATCGAGACAGCTGAAATCGCCCTCGATCGCACAAGGAAACGCGTTGGGATCGCTGAACCGGTTGATTGGCCGCGTCACAAAGTGACTCGAACGATACTGGCCGCCGAACGCGTAAGAAATCGGGAGCCCCAGCTCCAACTCGCCGCTGAAAACCAGATCGGCTACAAACAGCTCCTCGTAGGCTCGCGTACCGTTCTTGGCCCGAAGCCATTCGACAAGTGTCGGACTGTTCTCAAGTCCCTGCACGTAAGCCGGATTGGACAAACCCAGGGCCGGATTGCCGGGGCGACCATTGATGAAGGGGTTGAAGTACTCGCAGCCGGCACCTCCGGGTGTCGTTCCTGCGCAGCCCTCGCCGCCCAGCCCGTTCAAGGCCCGCTGCAAGCGGTCGCCAATAATGTCGTAGCTGAATGCCGTTCGATGATTGCGAAGATAGGTACCGTAGAACTCACCACGGAAATTGTCGCTGAACTCATTCTCGAGCCCGGCCGTTATTCTCCAGCCATTATTGAATGCGCCACCCTGACCGGCGCCGCGCTTGTCGAGAGGGTTGCCTCCAAGCGCAAACGGCCGCGAGAAGAGGATACTCGAATATTGCGAGAAAGACGCATAGGGGAAAGCGCCGCCGGGCGCAGTCGGATCAAAGGTTTGCGCCAGGAAGGTTGCATATCCCGGGTTGGAGCGGGGCACGAAGAACGCTTGCGAAGTTCCCGGCCCACGTGGGCCCTGCGTCGGAGGATAGCTTGGCGAATAGCCGAGCTGCGGAACGTCAGTGTGTGAATAGAGCACGTCTGCGACGAAGCGAGCACTATCGCCCAGGTCGACGTCGAGCTTGGCATAGGCCTGGTATCGGTTCTCCTCTTCGATGAGGTTCACAAACGGAATGTAGGAATAGCGACAGACCGGAAAGACGGCTGCTCCAGCCGGGAAGATTCCGTCAAGTCCCCCCATTGATTCGCAGGCATTGACCAGCCGTCCATCGACCGCCAGCCCAAGAGCGGTGCCCGATGTTCCGCTCGCCACTGTGCCAACGCGCGGAATATAGGTGCCCGCGTCGCTCAGGAACGACCAACCCGATGGATTCTCCGAGTAGGGCACCTGTGTGAAAGCGCGCTCAACAGTCGGCAATTCGGACCGATGCTGGTAGCCGAAACCGACGAGAATATTCGCACTGCCGAAGTTGTGACCCGCCAGGATGCTCGCCTGGTAATTATCATTCGAGCCATCGACGAATTGCCAATTACCCGAGACCTCAACACCCTCGAAATTCCGGCGCGTAACGAAGTTTGCCACACCGGCAATGGCATCAGAGCCATAGGTTGTCGAAGCGCCATCCTTAAGAACTTCAACCCGTTCAAGCGCGAACATCGGGATAAGGTTTGTATCCGATGCACCGTCCCCCGGTTCTGGAAAGAAGCGACGTCCATTCATCAGCACAAGCGTGCGCTCACGGCCGAGCCCGCGCAGGTTGAGTGACCCCACACCCTGGCTACCGCCTGCCGCATACTGGTTGGATTCACCGAGAGTGATGCCGACGGATGGCAGAGATCTTACGAACTCAAGCGGGCTATCGATGCCACGAGACGCCAATTCCTCCGTGTCAAATACGTCAACTGGCAGCGGGCCATCTTCCGTCTGACCGCGGATATAGGTGCCGGTCACAATAATCGTGTCCGTTTCCATGACCGCATCGTCGGAGGGGTCCGATCCGTCTTGTGCAAAGACGGGAGTAGCCATGGCGATCGTAGCTGTTGCGCCCAAACATGTGTTGAGCAAGAATTTTGACCTCTGCCTCAAGTTTCCTCTCCCTCGATTATCAGCTTGTTTCCTATTATTGTCCCGGGCCGTCAGGCAGACCATCCGCCGGTGCCATGTGTGGCCCGGTTCCGTCGAACAAGGCAGCGTCACCACCGACCCGGTACGGTTTCCACTCAAAGCCATCGCCGCATTTCAAAACCTGCGATCCAGGGGCCATCTTCAAGAACGCTACCCAACAGCCATTCATCGTTCTTGCGAGATTTCTGTCGACCTGGTCGGCCTTTTCCCCACCCCAACTCGATCGGTCGATCGAATCGAATGCAAACATCAGTTCCGCCGAATGAATCGGCCCAGAGGTCCATTCCGATTTGCGAAAGGCCGGAACGTGGTCGAAACGGTAAAGAAACGCGGGCGCGCCTTCATCCCCGGCCAGCTGGGCAAACTTGCGGGCGGCCCGAAATCCTCTTTCCCCCTTGTTCGCACCGACAAGTAGTGGAACGTCGAATTCATTCCCGGCGATCAAGGCCGCTATCGTGGATGAGGGCTTGAACTCAGGATCGCTCGTGAAGAAGAATCCTCGCCGCAGCTCGTTCGACGCAGCGAATGTCTGCGCCGAAATGCCTCGCAATTCATCCGCACTCGCGTTTCTGTCGACACCGATTGCTTCCAGCGCATCCTGTGCTTCCGACTGCGCTTTCGCGGGAGCCTTGTCCGGAAGCAGAAGGCTTCCCGATTCAACGATCGCCTTGTCGAACAGCCCCTTGGCAGCAGGCAGGCTGAGCAGATTGGTGACGATCCCTCCGCCTGCGGATTGACCAGCGACGGTTACGTTTCCGGGATCACCACCAAATGCCGAAATGTTGGCCTGCACCCACTTCAGCGCTGCAATGCTATCCTGGAGCGCATAGTTGCCGTGGGGTTCGTCTGGATGCTCCGCCGCCAACGACGGATGCAGGAAGTTCGCCAGGGACCCGAGGCGATAATTCACCCCGATCGTGATAACACCCTGGCGAGCATTCGCGCTCCCGTCATAAGAACCGAGATGCCCGGCCCCCAGGAAGAACGCGCCCCCGTGGAACCAGACTAGAACCGGGGCATTCTGCACCTTCTCTGGCGCAAAAACTGTCAGGTAGAGGCAATCTTCAGATTGCGCCCCGACAACCCCGCCGGGATTGGCAATCCTGGTATCGAGATCGACCGGCTGCACACATGGCGGCTCATGCGCGGTCGCGGCCCGGACACCTGGCCAGGACTCCACAGGTTGGGGCGCACGCCAGCGCAAACTTCCGACTGGTGGTGCGGCATACGGTACTCCTCGAAATATGAGTACGCCCGAATTCCGTTCCCCAGAGAGCGTTCCGGTCTGAGTTTCGACCTGCACCGACTCAATCTCGGCAGGCATTTGCGCTTGAGCGCTTACGCCCAAAACTAGCGCAGTTGCCAGTATGATGGCGGTGCACTTTTGGCCACGCATACCATCCCCTCCTTGATTCCCGATTGAATGGATAACGTGAAATTGACAATCTAACAAGGAAGTTTTTTGAAATTGCGGTATGACACGTCTTGCCGTGGAGAATGATCGTGAATCTGCGAGAATCTTCGAGTGGACAGCCTTGGAGCGCAAACGCTATGCTTCCGGTATGGAATTATCCCGGAAGCAGCTTTTTGACCAAATCTGGGCTGAACCCATTGGCAAGGTGGCGGACCGCTACGGCCTCACAGGCAATGGCCTTGCCAAGATTTGCGACCGGCTCAACATACCCAGGCCGCCGCGCTCTCACTGGACCCGAAACCCGGATACGCGAGCAACACAACCGCCCCTGCCAGCACCTCCCCTGGGTTTGAGCGAGGGTGTAGCGATTGGAAAGCGGGGAACTCGCCTCCCTCCCGGTCAACGCACGCGAATGGGGCCCGTTCAACGCCGCGAACAATTGATGAAGCTGGCAGAGCGGATAGTATTATCCGAAGGCCTGAAGGCATTGACCTTGCGACGCCTTGCGAAAGAGATCGGCATCAGCGAGACTCAGGTCAACAACAGCATGGGCAGCCGCACGGACCTGCTTTGCTCGATGGCCAGGCGTGAGATCGCGGCGATCGAGACGCGCAGGCAAAAACGCGTATCTCGCAGTAGCGATCACCGCTTGCGGGTCGCACTTTCCACCATCGGCTATTTGCACGAAGCGGCCGCGCGCGGCCCGCTCCTGAAGATTCTTCTGCGTGTGCCCGAGGTCAAGTCGGCCCTGCGGGAAGAGCGGATCGAAGCCGCCACTTCGGCTCGCGCACCCATTTTGCGCAAACTGACCAGCGGCGGTGGAATGGATTGGCAAACCGCCAAGGCCTCAACCGCGGCCCTCACCGCCGTTTCGCTCAAGGCCGGGGGAATCGTGGCGGCCCGGCGAGCGCCCTTTCCGATGGTCGAACAGATTTGCCTCACTATCATCATGGCCGGCGTTGCCAGCGATGACGAGCTTGCTTCCCGAAACCAATCCTAATCCTGACGGACGCGCATCTCGTCAATTGCCGCGAGGACAAGCCGATCGCAGGTCTCTTCCGCAATCGCAACGGGCAGGCCCTCAGCGCGCTGCAATCGCGCCAAGCCTTCGGGTATCGAAGATAGCAGCTCCAACAAAACGAAGGCTTCCCGGGCAGTGACTTCAAGCGATTGAGACACATCTTGCGAGAGCATTCTCAGGACGCTCCTGAATGCTGCCCGGCTTTCTTCGCCCAGGGGGCTATCCATATTGCGTTCGCGCAGCATGATATTGATCAGCGGACCATGTTCGATGATGTGCGCCAAATACGCTCGAAAGAGGAACCGCAAACGCTCGCCGAAATCGCCTTCGGACCGGGCGCTTTGTTCGACCAGGCCGGAAATTTCAACGGCATATCTTTGGAACAGGCAGTCCGCCATTTGCGGTACGCCTTCAAAGTAGAAATACAGGAGCGAGCGGCTCACTCCCATTTTCTCCGCAACGTCGTTCATGGATACTGGCAATGTACCCGTTTCGAGAATGCACTGCCTCGCCGCATCGAGCACCTGCTCGCGCCGGTCAATATCATCTCGAAGTCGCTCCATTGAACTCCGTATCGCTTGGGAAGCGCAGCTTGGCAACTATGCCGTGCGGGGGCGGTGTCTACATATCCGCAGCAAGGTCTTGGCAAGTGAAATTGGTGCACCAAGAACTCTGACCAATGATGGCCCGGACAGGCCGGAACCATCATTGGCAAGATTTTCCTGGCTACTCGGCCGCTTCCGCCACCGCCTCGTCTTCGCGGTACATCATGTGGTCGTAGTTCGAGCGATAGAACATGTCCTTCACCGCTTCATCGAACCCATCGAGCGAAGCTTCGAATTTGCCGAACGGATCCTTGGTCCCTTCTGGGTGAGGATAATCGCTCGAAAAGAGATAGAGTTCTGGCGCGCTGTCCCGGATCATGCGGCCGACATCTTCATTTGGGAACGGCGTGAAGCGAACCGCGCGCCGGATGTATTCGGACGGCTTCAGATCCATGGATTGGAGATAGGGATCTGTCCTCTGGAACGAGAACCAGCCATGGTCCAGCATCCGCAAAAATTCAGGCACCCATCCCGCGCCGCTTTCGATCACGCCACCGCGCAGATCTGGGAACCGCTGGAACACACCATCATAGATCATTGCTGTGAGAAATTCCTGCGGCGCGTACCAAAGGCAGAGGAAATCGGCAAAGCGCAGATTCTCGCCTCCGCCATGAAGGTCGGGAGCGCGCTCGCGGCCATTGTTCATGAACTTTGACGGCTGGCGTTTCGTGCCCGGACCGATGTGGAGCATGAACGGTATCCGATTGTCCTGCAAATACTGCCAGAACGGATCGAAGGCCGGATGCCCCGGACTCTTGTCGCCGGCCGGACCTGCAGAGAACATGACCGCTCCTGCGCCATTCCCAATTGCGAACCTTGCTTCCTCCAGCGCCCGTTCGGGATCGTCCAGCGGAGTGAAAGCGACGCAAAGCATTCGAGGATCCGCATCGCAGAAGTCCTGCTGCGCCTGATTCAGCGCGCGCGCGGCGGCATAACGTTGATCGTCGGATTTGGCCTTGGTGATTGCGCCGAGACCAAATGTCGGGAAGACGAGTTGGCTTTCGAAACCGAGCCAGTCGAGCGCTTCGACACGCTCTTCCTTGTCGAACCCGCCATAGCCGAGCCAACCCTTGGCGCCTTCGATCGGATTGGCAGCCGCTTTTGCGCGTGCTTCGGGGTCGTCTTTGCGTGCCTTGGCGGCATCGATCATCTTGGTGATCCGCTCACCACCTTCACGCTTGGAATATACTTCCGAATACATCTCTTTGTACTCGCCTTCCAGATAGGGCGCGAGCCAGTTCTGCGTTTCCATTGTGTGCGAATCTGCGTCGTTCACGATGCGGCCTTTGACATAGGTCACAATTTTTCTCCTCCATGTTCTGCTTCCCCATATTTCTCTTATTGGTTATCTTGTCAATCGATTCGAACATTAAGTTCGGTAGCGGTGGGACGCGCTCGATCTCGGAATACCGTCGTTTCCGCTGCTTCTGTCACATATTCAGACTCTGAATGTTGCGTGATGGGATTTTTTTGAATACTCGGTATGGCGAGTTTAGGGGGTGGGAATGGAAATCGATCTGGGCGAGATCTTGACGCCTACATGCGAGTCCGAGGGGAGGTGGAATGGCCGCCCGGGGCCCGCGATGGGGCCTCGCCTGTTCGGCGGTCAGGCGGTGGCACAGGCATTGCTGTCGGCTGCGGGAGAAGAATGCGGGGACCGCCTCCCTCACTCACTGCACGCACATTTCCTCAAGGCCGGATCGGCTGCAGAGCCAGTGAACTATCAGGTCACGACCTTGGCGGAAGGTCGCAGCTTCGCAACGCGCCGGATTGATGCAAGGCAGGGCGAACTGCTCATATTCACGGCTACCGTATCGTTTCATATCAACGAGCCTGGATATTCCCACCAGCAAGACTCGCCCTACCCGCTCGATATAGCTGCTTCACTGGCTGCGCTCCAAAGCTGGAAAACGCATAACAAGGATGCCGGTAAATCGCCGATCGTCGAAAGGCTGCAAGGTCGGCCGATCGAGATTGTGCCCCTCGATCCCGGCTCTATCTTCGGTACAAGGTCCCGGGAACCTCGCACGGGGTGCTGGATGCGGATGCGTTCGGAGACTGCTTCGGGTCCCCTGATGCATCGGGCCCTGCTGGCATATGCCTCGGACATGATGTTCTTGCGAAACGCCTTGCTTCCGCACAGCATAAGGCCAGGCAGCAACCAGCTTCAGGCTGCGTCGCTCGATCACGCGATCTGGTTTCATGAAACTCCCGACTTCAATCGATGGCATCTGTTTGCCACCGATAGCCCCTGGGCGGGTTCTGCACGGGGCCTCAATCGCGGTCACTTCTTTGCCGAAGACGGAAGGCTGGTCGCAACCGTTGCCCAGGAAAATCTGATGCGTCCCCTAGCGCCACGAACTGACGAGGGAAAACTGGCGGATGCAGCTCGATGAATGGAGATCGCTTCGCGGATCTGGATCACCGCAGCCTTCAGTCGTGGCTTTCTCGCGAGCTCAACGAACCTGCAATCCTGCGCTCCATCACAAAGTTTCCAGGCGGCCAATCCAACCCGACCTATCTGCTGGAGACCGATAGCAGGAAGCTTGTCTTGCGCAGAAAGCCATTCGGCAAACTCCTCCCATCGGCCCACGCGGTGGAAAGAGAGTATCGCCTCATGGCAGCGCTTCGTTCCACACCGGTACCAGTCCCAGAAGCAATTGCGTTGTGCGAGGATCGAGAGATCATCGGCGCACCCTTCTTCATCATGCAGATGGTTGAAGGGCGGATTTTTTGGAAGGGCGACTTGCCCGAATGCACAACCGATCAAGGGCGTGAAACATACAGAGAGTTGATCGGTGTTCTGGCGCGCCTGCACGCCATAGTGCCTGACAAAGTCGGCCTTGGCGATTTCGGGGCGCCCGGCAACTATTTTGAACGTCAGGTCGGCCGTTGGACGAAGCAGTATCGCGCGTCGCAGACCGACGACATCGCAGAAATCGAACGATTGATCGAATGGCTACCCTCTACGCTTCCCAGGCAAGAGCGGGTGTCGATAATCCATGGCGATTACCGTTTGGACAACATGATTTTCGCGCCGGATCGTGCAAGAATTCTCGCCATCATCGATTGGGAACTCTCCACACTTGGCGACCCCTTGGCCGATTTCGCCTATTTTGCCATGAACTGGGCCATGCCGCACGGAGTGCGCGGCGCGCAGCTCGGCGGGCTCGACCTAAAGGAACTTGGCATTCCTACGCTGGACGAAGCGACGGAACAGTACTGCGAACTAACCGGACGAGATTCCGTGCCGGACCTCAACTGGTATTTCGCCTACAACCTGTTCAGGTTGGTTGGAATCATCCAGGGCATCAAGAAGCGCGCGATCGAGGGTAATGCTTCAAGCGCAAATGCCGAAGCGGCCGTCTCTCGCATTCTTCCGCTTGCGAAGCAGGCCTGCGCATTTGCGGACCAAGCAAAGTTGTAGCGGCTAGGGAGTAAAGCAGAATGGAATTGTTCGACCTGACGGGAAAGACCGCGATCATAACAGGATCAAGCCGGGGAATTGGTAGAGCTATCGCGGAAGAACTCGCTGCACACGGCGCGCGAGTGGTCATATCCAGCCGCAAGCAGGAAGCTTGCGACGAAACCGCCTCTGCAATCAATGCGAAGTATGATGACGAGCGAGCCATCGCGATCGCTGCCAGCATCTCCGACAAGGCGCAGCTCAAGGATCTCTTCGAACGGACCGAGGCACGGCTTGGGGCAGTCGATATCCTCGTCTGCAATGCGGCAAGCAATCCGCACTACGGATCGTTGGATACGATCGAAGATGAACAGTTCCGCAAGGTATTGGATAACAACATCCTGTCGAACCATTGGCTGATGCAACTCGCCCTCCCCAGGATGCGGGAGAAGAAGGACGGAGCGATCATCGTAATCAGCTCCATAGGAGGGTTGCGCGGAACCTCCATGATCGGCGCCTACAACATCTCCAAGGCTGCGGATTTCCAGCTTGTGCGAAACTACGCGGTCGAGAACGGGAAATATGGTGTGCGGGTCAATGCGATCGCACCGGGCCTGGTGAAGACCGATTTTGCACGCGCACTCTGGGAAAACCCAAAGGCGCGTGAAAACGTGGAAGCCCAGCTACCCATGCGCCGGATCGGTGAACCGCGCGATATTGCCGGTGCAGCGGTCTACCTTGCTTCGCCTGCAGCAAGATGGACGACAGGCCAGATGGTAGTGGTCGACGGGGGAGCGACAATCTGACGACTGGCGAATGACGGGGGCAAAGGGACAGAGTGATGGCTGAAATCGCTATTGAAGCCGATTTTCTCAAAGCAATGCGGCGTTTCGCGTCGACAGTGACGATCCTGACTGCATTCGACAAAGGACAGCCGCTGGGAATCGTCGCCACTGCCGTATGTTCGCTATCCCTCGAACCGCCGAGTGTTCTTGCCTGCATCAACCGATCGGCCTTCATGCACCCGGTCTTTGCGCGCGCTCCGGTTTTTGGTGTCAATATCCTTGCAGTGGAGCAGGAGGGAGTCGTTCAACGGTTTCTCGATCCGAGCCTGAGGGAAATGCGCTTTGACGGATTTGACTGGCACCTTCACGAGGAAGACGTCCCCGTCATCGATGGGTCGCAGGCATCGCTGGTATGCAAGATTGGCGACCGTATCGAACATTCCAGTCACACGATCGTCATCGGCGAAGTGATCGACGTCCTTGTGCGCAACGAAGTCAGCCCGCTGCTCTATGTCGATGGTGCGCTGGTCCAGCATAACGATCGACACGCCAGCCAAATCTGAACTGAAAGCATAGCGGCGAGGTCCCGAGGCCTCGCCTGCAGAAGGAATTTCCACTCATTTGACATTTGTCAAATGGCTCTCTGCATTTTGTGCTTAGAAATACCTCCATGCACAACATCTAGTGGCTAATGCCTCCAGGCATACCAGGCCACTCTTTGGGTAAGGAGGGATCATGACGACAGAACTGCAACGCAAGACACTGGCCGATTGCACGGGTACCGACGAGTACCTAACCGACGCCACAACGCTCTGGAATGGTCGCAATATCGATTGTTCGGAGACTGTAGGCGAATACATTACTGGGGCCGACTGGCGGATCAAGGCCAATGCCAATGTGGGATATTCGCATGCCGGCCTGGTCAGCAATGTTGCAGGAAAGGTCATCGCCAATTTCTGGCTCGACGAAATCTATTCTCCCGCCGAAGGGCTCGCTCATCGCCAGGCCGACATCCATATTCACGACCTCGATTGCCTGACCGGCTATTGCGCCGGCTGGTCGCTGCGTGCGCTGCTCAATGACGGTTTCAACGGAGTGCCCGGCCGCGTTTCGTCCCGCCCGCCGCGCCACTTCCGCGAAGCGCTCGGCCAGATGAGCAATTTCCTGGGAATCCTCCAGTCGGAGTGGGCAGGCGCCCAGGCGTTTTCCAGCTTCGACACCTATCTCGCGCCCTATGTCTTCTATGACGATCTAAGCTTTGCCGAGGTCAAGAAGGCGATCCGGCAGTTCGTCTATAATCTCAACGTCCCGGCACGCTGGGGCCAGTCGCCCTTCACCAATATCACGCTCGACATCGTCGTGCCGGAGGACTTGCAGGATCTCTATCCGACCTATCGCGACCGGCACCTGTTCCACGCGATCGACGACGACGCCCTGCTCGCCCGTGCCCAGGCGCGCGACATGGGGATTCGTAGTCTGGAGGACCTGACCTTCAGCCATTTCGCGCCGGAAATGGAGATGATCAACATCGCCTATTACGAGGTGATGACCGAGGGCGACGCGACCGGCCAGCCCTTCACCTTCCCGATCCCAACCGTGAACATCACCGAGGATTTCGATTGGGACAGCAAGGTGGCAACCGCGATTTTCGAGAACGCCGCCAAGGTCGGCTCTTCCTATTTCCAGAACTTCATTGGCAGCCAGTTCATCCGCGATCCTGAAACGGGGGAGAAGCGGCGCAATCCAGAGGCCTATGCGCCCGGCGCGGTGCGTTCGATGTGCTGCCGCCTGCAGCTGGACCTTCGCGAGCTGCTCAAACGCGGCAACGGGCTGTTCGGATCGGCCGAAATGACCGGATCGCTGGGCGTGGTGACCATCAACATGGCCGCGCTGGGGTATCGTTTCAAAGGTGATCTCGAAGGGATGATGCGCGAGATCGACCGGCTGATGGACCTTGCCAGCTCGACGCTCGAGAAGAAGCGCGCCTTCATCCAGCAGATGTATGACCGCGGCCTCTATCCCTACACCGCGCGCTACCTGCCGTTCCTGCGCAATCACTTCTCGACAATCGGCGTCAACGGAATGAACGAAATGGTCCGCAATTTCACCGGCGACGAAGCCGATCTCGCGGATCAGGAGGGCATCGCCATGGCGCTGACCGTTCTCGATCACATGCGCGAGCGG
Source organism: Altererythrobacter sp. (assembly GCF_050299635.1). Classification (NCBI taxonomy): domain Bacteria; kingdom Pseudomonadati; phylum Pseudomonadota; class Alphaproteobacteria; order Sphingomonadales; family Erythrobacteraceae; genus Altererythrobacter; species Altererythrobacter sp. The sequence continues at coordinate 94,435 of NZ_JBNKWF010000006.1, read as the reverse complement.
CTGCTTGGATATCAGGAGCGGACCGGCAATCTTTACAATCTTGAGGCAACGCCCGCGGAAGGGACAACCTATCGTTTCGCCAAGGAAGATCTGAAGCGCTTCCCCGATATCATCCAGGCGGGCAGCGGCGAGAACATCTATTACACCAACTCCTCGCAGATCCCGGTCGGCCTCACCGACGATCCGTTCGAAGCGCTGGAACTGCAGAACGATTTGCAGTGCAAATATACCGGCGGAACCGTGTTGCATCTCTATATGAGCGAGAAGCTGTCGAGCGCGAATGCGGCCCGCTCCTTCCTCAAGAAGGTGCTGACCAATTATCGCCTGCCATATGTCACGCTAACCCCGGTGTTCTCGGTCTGTGACACGCATGGCTATCTCGACGGCGAGCAACCCGAATGCCCCGAATGCGGCAGCCGCACCAAGGTATGGACGCGGGTGATGGGTTACTTCCGCCCGGTCGACAGCTTCAATCGCGGCAAACAGGGCGAACACCGCGAAAGGCGGCACTTTACTGAAGACGCTGCGATGGTCGGCGATCTGTTCTCTGGAAGGGGCTGACTGGCCGTGACGGCATATGAGCAACCGCATGGGGGGCATGGTGTCCCCCATCGGAAGTCAGCTCCCTTTCACGCCATCACGCCCTTCACCATGCTCGATTTTCCCGAGCATATCGCCTGCATATTGTGGATCGCCGGTTGCAACATGCGCTGCGGTTACTGCCACAATCCGCAAATCGTGCTGGGCAAAGGGACCATCGGGACGGAGCAGGCGTTCGATTTCCTCAGGTCACGCAAAGGCTTGCTCGAAGGGGTCGTTTTCTCAGGCGGAGAGGCAACGACCTGGAGTGGCCTTGCGGGCTTCATTCGGCAGGTCCGGGCGATGGGTTTCGCGATCAAGCTCGATACGAATGGCTTGCGGCCCGATGTGGTCGAAAGCCTGCTTTGCGAAGGTCTGCTCGACCGCGTGGCGCTCGACTACAAGGCGCCTCGTTCAAAATTTCAGAAGGTCACAGCTACAAGCGCTTTTTCCCGTTTCGAACGCACGCTCGACCTGCTCTGCAAGCAGGAACGGGTGCCTTTCGAAGTGCGCACAACGGTACACGCCGATCTCCTCGAAGAAGACGACTTGCTGGCGATGGCCAGCGACCTTTCGCGTCGCGGCTATCGCGGCCAATACGCACTCCAGCAGGCGATCTCCGGCCCCGACCGGCCCACACTGGGCGATCTCCAAGCCAACCCGAAATCGATCAACGTTGCACGACTAACCGCGCAAAGCCCGCTGGAATTGCAGTTCCGGTAATCTCAACTACTCAACAAGGATCTATCAAGATGACCAAGCCAGTCATTATCGCGGGTGCAGGCCCGGCCGGCCTCGCTCTGGCAATCGGCCTTGCACAAACCGGCCTGCGGATTTTACTGGTCGAACGACAGGAGGAAGACATGCTCTCCGATCCTGCCTTTGACGGACGTGAAATCGCGCTGACGCACAGTTCGATTGCTGCGCTCAAACGGCTTGGCGCGTGGGAGAAGATCGCACCGGGCAATATCCACCCGCTGGCCGAAGCAAGGGTTCTCAACGGCAAGTCACCGCTCGCACTCTCTTTCGATGCGGGGCGGCGCAGCACCGCACAGCTTGGCTCGCTGGTGTCCAATTGCGACATTCGCCGCGCGCTGTTCGCAAGCGCGATCGAGCATTCGGGCATCGAACTGATCGCCGGGGTCAGCGTCGAGGAAGTTTCGACCAGCGACCATGCGGCACAGGTGAGCCTGAGCAACGGCGCGGAACATGTCGGGAGTCTTCTGGTCGCCGCGGACTCTCGCTTCTCCACCATTCGCGGGAAGCTGGGCATTTCCGCGCGGATGAACCGGCTCGGCAAATCGATGCTGGTGGGGCGGGTCGAACTGGAGCGCCACCATGACAATGCCGCAACCGAGTGGTTCGACAATGGGCAGACGCTGGCCCTGCTGCCGCTGGGCGAACGCCAGGCATCCGCAGTGGTGACGCTGCCCGATGGGGATGCGGAGCGGCTCGCGGCAATGGATCCCGGGGCCTTGGGCGACGAATTGACGCGGCGTTTCGCCCGCAAGTTCGGGCAAATGCGCATGCTCACGCCGATGCACAACTATCCGCTCACTACCAGCTATTCGCATCGTTTCATTACCAAGCGGGCCGCGCTTGCAGGCGATGCTGCGGTCGGCATGCACCCCGTCACAGCGCATGGTTTCAATCTCGGCATAGCCGGGACGGAACGCCTTGCGCGTCTGGTTGCGGCTGGGTGCCGTCTTCACGGGGATCCTGGTCATCCCGTTACCTTGCGTCGCTACGAAGCGGGTCACCGTGCAGCGACCTGGCCGCTCTATGCAGCCACCAACGCCATCGTCGGCCTCTATACCGATGATCGCGCACCGGGTCGCCTGGCTCGAGGACTGGGCTTGCGCGCCGCGCGCCTGGCGCCTGCACGCAAGGCGGTATCGAAACTGCTCATGCAGGGAGCCTAGGCGAGACACGCCAAACCGGACGGCTCGCACGCGAAAGCCAGAGGGCCACATTGGACCCTCTGGCTTCCGGCAACCCCGTCGATGGCAAGTTCAACCGGCTTAACTGCCGGAGTCTGACGCATTGGCTGCTGCACTGCCTTCACCGGTGACGAGCGCGCCACCATTTGCCGTCAGGTCGGCAGCCGGGATCGTGTGCATGGCATCGCCATTCGAGACGACCACTTCTTCGACCTCGCCGCGCGAATTGGCTACGATCTGCCGGACTTCGCCTATCGGCATGCCTTCAGGCGATACCACCGGCATTCCCGGCGCAATCGCAGCAGCGCCCTGCGCCGCGCCTGCAGCCGAACCCGCGACTGCGAGGGGCGAAGAGGTCAATCCGGCCGAGCCTTGTCCCTCTGCCGAACCCTCGCCGTTCGCCGAACCACTCGTAGCTGGGAGCCCGGTGGGTATCGAAGCGACAGCGCCGTGGGTCTGAGCGACAGCCTGCGTAGCTACGGATTGCGCAGAGTTCACAGTTGCGCTCGCCTGGCCGGTCGCGCTGCCGGTGAGGGATTGAACGGCGTCTGTGCCGATCAACTGCGCCTGGGCCTCGCCACTGCCCGATGCATTGCCGCTTCCGTTTGCATTCGCCCCTATCGGGGCGATCGGGGTGTTGACCAGCTGGGCCACATTGGCCGCACCTGCAACGTCGGCGCTTCGGCGCGCTTCGACCCGGCCCGAGCGGCGATCGACCGATTGGCTGCCATCGGTTGCGGCATTGCCGCGAACGGCGCCGCGCGTGGTGCTGTTGACGGTGTCAGTGGTGCGCGAGATCGTGCTGCCCAGGTCGAGACCCGAACCGATACCGCCGGCCAGCCCGCCAGTCAGCCCACCGCCTCCACCGAGCAGTTGGGCCTGTGCGGGCATCGCCGCGAGAGTGAATGCCGTTGTGGCAATAAGGAGCTTTTTCATCGTTTCGTCCTTTCAATTGTCTGCAAGCAGGATTTCCGCCCGCTCAAGGACAAAACGAGTGGCCGCGCCGGTTTAATTCATCACAGCCGCGAATTTTATCGGGATGGGCGACATGCGCCGCAAAGAAGGCCGCGGCCATAAACCCCGTCGGGGCCTTTCTTGCCGAGATCGCGCGCTTCGGCATCAAGCCGCTGGCGCCAGCCGCCCCCATGGTCGAGCGCGGCCGCGAGCCGCGCAGCAACCAGCGGCGTCGCAAAAGAGGTTCCACGCAACTTCATGCGCCCGCCTTTCGCATTGCGCGCATAGATATCCGCGCCTGGCGCAGCATAGTCGAGATGAAGCGCCCTTCCCGCTTCGATCAGGGCCCGATCGTGCCTGTCGACCGCAGTCACCGCCAACACCTTGCTGTAGGATGCGGGATAGGAGGGCGGCGATGCAGGACCGTCATTCCCCACAGCCGCAACCACGACGACGCCCTTGGCCTGTGCGCTTGCCACGGCCCGTTGAAGCAGCGCGTTTTGCGGGCCAACCAGGCTGATATTGATGACCTTGCTTCCACTTTCTACCAACCAGCCAAGGGCCCTGGCGATGGCAAGCGCATTGCCGCCGGCCTTGTCGGTTCCATAGACATCGGCAACGCGGATTGTGCGCACTCCGGCGTAACGCAAGAGCGAGGTCACTGCGCTGCCGTGATTGCTGGGATAGGGTGCGCCATCGGCGAAGCCGCGAACCGCCTGGACCGCAATCCCATCGCCCGGTGCACCGTCGATAATTCCCACAGGCGTTGCAATCGATCTTGCAACCGGCTGCGCCATCAATGGCAGGGCGGCCGCCGGGCCGCTGCGAAAGTGAAGGTTGTCGGCGCTGATCTCTGCCTGAGGCAAGACTTCCTGAAGTTTGCGTTGCGCCCCGGCGAGCGTAAGCCCTTCCGGCAAGGCGAGCCTGGTCACGACAAGCTCCAGACCGTCGATCCGCTCGATGCCATTGGCTTCAAATCCGAGCGATTGAGCCGTGGCAATGTCTTGTGCGCTGGCATCAATCAACAGCAGCGTCCCCTTGCGCGCAGGAGCGCCCGCCGCATCAAGTTCGAGGATATCGCGATTGCGCCGCACCAGCCGGTCCAACCGCCGCTCTCGCAGGTCTGCCAGTCTTGCGGCCTTCCGCGTCACATCCTCGCTCACGTCCAAGACCGGATCGAGCACGCTCCCCGTGACGGGATCGAGCACTGTGCCGGTCTGCGGCAATTCCACCTGCGGCAGCCCGAGCTGCGCCGAAAGCGGCGCCGCCAGCAAGGCCAGGCCCAGTGAAATGAGGAAAATCCGCACGTGCATATGGTGCCCCTTCACTATCTCGCATTAAGCATGGATGAAACGGGCGAGGTCGTTCGTTTAATCCATGGAAGGCAAAGGCACTGAGCACGTCGTTCGAGCATAATGTGTTGGAGCTGCTGCCCCGATTGCGCCGTTTCGCGATCGGGCTGGCGGGCCATCCTGCCGACGGCGACGACCTTTGCCAGATGACGATCGAGCGCGCGCTGACCCGAAAGGACCAGTTCCAGCAGGGCACGCGGCTCGATAGCTGGATGTATCGCATCATGCGCAATATCTGGATCGACGAAAGCAGGGCGCGCTCGCGCCGATCCGAAACCTTCGTCGATGAGGAGGCCGGGTTTGCGGTCGGCGCTGACGGTGCGCAAGAGGCGAGCATCGCATTGAACGATATTGACCGCGCCATGCAGCGGCTGCCCGATGAGCAGCGCGAGGCTGTGCTGCTGGTGATGGTCGAAGGCTATTCCTACAAGGAAGCCGCAGCGATCGTCGATTGCCCGGTGGGAACGCTCAATTCGCGCCTGGTGCGCGGGCGCGATGCGCTGATGGAAATCCTGGAGGCTGAAGCATGAGCATTTCGCCTGAAGAACTGGCCGCCTTTGCAGATGGCGAATTGTCGGGCGAAGCCGAAGCGCGCGTCGCCGAAGCGATAGCCGCTGACCCTGAGCTTGCCCGTCAGGTCGAAGCGCATCGGGCGCTCAAGGCAAAGCTGGCGAGCCATTTTGCGCCGATCCTTGAGCAGGACGTGCCCGACCGGCTGACACAATTGCTTGCAGGTGCGGACGAGCATGACGGCGATGGCGGCGTTGTCGATCTCGCCAAGGCCCGTGACAAGCGCCAGGCCAAGCGCGTACTGCCCGCCTGGGGTTGGGCTGGTGGAGCGATTGCCGCATCGCTCGTCGCGGCGCTGGTGTTTACAGTCGGAGATCGCGACCGTCCGAGTTATGCCGGAGCGAATATCGCATCGGCGCTCGAGACTCAGCTGGTTGCTACCCAGCCCACCGATGCGGGAACGCGTATATTGCTCAGCTTCCGCAATGGTTCGAACGAGCTATGCCGCGCCTTCACTTCAAGCGACGGCAGCGGAATCGCTTGCCGCGACGATCGAGGCTGGCGCTACCAGGCTGTCGGCAGCGGCAGTTCCAGCGGCGGCAGCGAATATCGCATGGCGGGCAGCGATGGTGAATTGATGGCAATTGCCCAAGACATGGCCGACGGGCCAGCACTCACTTCCGAGGATGAAGTCGCTGCTCGCGATAACGGCTGGCGCGACTGAACTGTGCAAACGGCGCTCTCGCCATGCCTCCACTCATCTCGCCAAAAAAAGGGCCGGTGCGAAGACCGGCCCTTCCAGGCAAAACGGGTACGGATGCAGAGGGAGTCGAGAGGTCCGCCCGCCCTGCCCTGGAGCTATGAACCGACGGTCACTGTCCCCTGCCGATAGCCGCGCTTGGCCATCTGCTTGACATAGTGCTTGCGCTCTTTGCGCAGCTCATCGCCATATTCTTCCCACGCGTCACGCTGATCTTCCAGGTCGCTCGCGCGGCGAAGATCGCTGGCAAGTTCCTTCTGCGCCTCCATCACATCGATGCGATAATCGAACCACAGGCTGTTCTGGATTCCGGCAATGGGTGCGTTGAAGATCAGCTTCTCCTGTTCGCGAGCATAGGACTCTTCCGGCAGAGTCGGTGCCGCCGCATGCACGATGGCGCTGGATGCCAGCGCGGCAAGGCCGGTGAGAATTGCAAATTTGTTCAACGTCGTTCTCCTTCAAATCCTGGCCGGGATTCCGGCCGGTCAGAAGGGAAACGAGCTTGCGACCGGCTTTAATCCGACCGAGCGAGAAAAATTATGCTGGGCCAATTGCAGCTGGTGCATTCCATTCGCGCCAGGATGCGCATTTGTCCCGGATCCGGCTCTGTATCGCTCAGGACCAGAGGGGTCAGCCGGTGATCGGCAGGAAGGACAATGCATAGACAAAGAAAGCCGTAGCGCACGCAGTCACCGCCAGAATTGCCAGGGGGAGCCAATCGGGAACGGGTTCGTAGCTGGGATGCGACCGATGCGCTGCCGCTATCTCTTCCCTTGCAAGCGGCTCGGGCCGGGCAGGAGCCGCCAGAAGGACTGCGCTGATGGCGGCCTGTTTGATTGGATTGTCAAACATTGCGCCAAACTGGTCGCCGTTTTGCCTCACGATCTTCGCTTCGACCTGCCCCGCTTCGGGAACATCGATCTGGATCGTTTCGCCCACTTCAAGCTCGGCGGACGTTTGCAGAAGCAATCCCGTCCGCGACAGATTGAGGATCAGGACGCGTGTATTGCCCCGCGTCTCCGCAACGTCGAGACCAAGTGTGACGACACGTCTTACTGCACCTCGCCTTTCGGCAGAGGGTTCAACTGGCGATATGTAAGCGGCCTTTGGAAGCATAGACAATCTCCATGCTTCAGTTCAGCATTGCGAAGTTAAAACCTGCTAAACGCTTGACTCGACACGACTTGCTACCGGTTCGATCTGTCGCGAAGGCCGCTTTGCCCGGGCTCAGTCTAACATGCGAAATGGGCTCCACCTAAGCGGAGCCCATCGCCAGAAGTCCAAATTTCAGGGACTGACCGGTAAATCCTGCAACCGGCTGTTCGAACCTTCGCTCGCAATTATCGCCCGGGATATGCCAGGCATTGCTTTCGACAGGGCCTTCTCCAATCCAGGCGGTATCTGCGATGAACGTTGAGGCTCTCCCTTCGATTGCGCCGCAACCGAAGTGGCAAACGCCAATCCGATCACTACGGCTGCAAGGCTGACGGGCAAGTTTGGCTTACGCATAGGGTTCTCCGTTATTGGCGCCCCCACTTGCGAAAATGACACAAGTTCGCGTCCGGGCACCCCTCAATCGGTGGCCGGTGCGCCAGACCGGACTGGCAGAAATTCCGCGAATTGACTGAAGGTTGCACCGTTCCAGATACAGGATGAGCCGCCATTGCGGCCTGCCCATCTCACAGCCTGAAGCATGGAACCGGAATTGACCGGTCGACCGAATCGGATCGGCCAAACCAGGACGCGAAAGCTAGAGTATGCGACCACCTATCTCGAGACCGGTCGCCCAGCGGATCTCAATGTCATAGGTCTCATCGCCGCAAACCAGCTTGACCAGCGTGGTAGGGTTATGAGGAGATCCAAGTTTGGCCCGAAATCCATCGCTCGATAGGTCGAGCAATGTGCAGGCGACCTCTCCACCCATCTCGTCGGCGAGTATGGCCTCTTTGTTGACCGCGATACGCGGATTGAGCCGCTTCCCTTTGTCTGACATCTATTCACCCTCATTTCTTGTCTTCAGGCGTCATGCGCCAGGCGCAAGACCATGTTCCAAGAGTGCCGCAACCGAGCGGAAAGACGCGGCGGTGGGCCGATCTTGCGCTCAACGCATTTGAGTTCATTCAGGTCGGACGTGCGCGCGATACACGATAGTTTCGCGCTTCAACCCATTCGTCCAACGGAGGGCCAAGGCAGGTCGACCGATCCACGATTGGATCTTCATGCGTCAACTTGCTTCCCCCTCGGCCCGCTTATCAAGGTGTCGGGCGCGGCAACTGTCCGAAAATACAAAATCGATCAAATACAATCTTTTGGGTTGAAAAAGGGAAGATTTCGAAAGTGTCCTGGCTCGGCATTCTCGTCAGCCATAGCGCTCTCAACTCGATGATGTTCGAAAATTGGGCCACAATCCGGCGGCCATTCGGCAGCTTCATTCAACACCAGAAACGCAAGCCAGCCACGAAGGATACTGTCGACGCGGGTTCTCCTTCTGCCGGCGCATAATCAGCAGAATCGCCGAGCTTCCGTTCCCATGAAATGCCGCCATAGGGCGCCAATTGTTACGTTCAGCCGCGCGACACCAGCTCGCGCTGGTCGGCCATGCCCATGGACGCAAGAACGGGCTCGCGCGCCTGCAAGTCCTGGAATCCCGCCTTGTCTGCCATGCCGCGCCAGTCAGCACAGATCAGCGATTGCGCGACGGCTCCGCCCAGCGTCGTTCCGGGGCCGAGAATGATGAACAGGTCGGGCGCAAACTCGCGCGCGGCAACGGTGATCGCCCGCGTGAGGTTATAGGGCTGCGTGACCTGCGCCCCCAAGGTGTAGCCGTACAGCGCCTCGGCATCGGTTGCACCGGGCCACCAGATCTGGCCATGGCCATCGATCAGAGGCAAGCCCGGCTGACCGAACAGACCTGGATCGAGCCTTGACCTGCCCTGCGCGGCAACCGGCTCCTGCATCGGCGTGTGGAAGGCGGCATGATTGGCCAAACGCATGGGGAAGCGGCCCTGGACCGGCTCGACAGCCTTCTCAAAGGCGTCGAGTCCCGCCGCATTGCCCGCCAGCACCAGCATTCCGCCGAGATCGATCGAGAGGTAGAGTTCAACCTCTTCACGCGCTCCAACCTCCTCCACCAGCGCAAGCAGTTCCGCCTTGCGTGCGGGGTTGGGCACCCAGTCTTCATCGACCCAGGGATAGATCAATTGTCCGCCGATCAGCGATTGCTGCATCAGCGTGCCCATGGTGTTGGCGACGACGAACCCATTCTCCGCCGATAGCGCTCCGCCGCAAGCCAGTGCGGTGTACCAGCCCATCGAGTTTCCGGAGACCGCCACGATCTCCACCAGATCGCGATCGATGACGCAGAAATCGCCGTAGGATGCGGCAAAGATCAGGCCCGAAGCATTGTCGCCGCGGGTATGCTTCGCCATCGAGAAGCGATCGGCCCCGTCGAGTGCGCTCAGCGTCTCCTGATTGCCCTCACCTCTAATGGCATCGAAGCGCGCAAGCAGCCCTGCATCGGGGAAGTGCCGCGCGAGGTAGCCGAGTTCAGCCGAATTGTAGGTCCCGCGCCCCGGGCAAATGACGACAGCGGACTTCCTTTCGCCGTTCATTTTGCACCTCCGGCTAGCGCAAGCGCGGCTTCGACAATGCTGTCCCTTGACGGCATGGTTGCCGCATAGGCCGGGCCGGTTGGAATGAAGCTGTCCTCTGCCGTCAGGCGGGCATGCGGCAGGTTGGTGTGCTCGGCCAGAGTAGCCATCAGCGCCTCGGCCACCCCGCCCGTGCGCCGCGTCTCATCGACGATCAGGACAGAACCGCAATCCGCGACAGCATCGGCGATTGCCTGTTCGGGCAGCGGCGAGAGCCAGCGGATGTCGACAATACGGGCATTCACGCCTTTGTTTGCGAGAATCGGCAATGCCTGATGCGAAAGATGGGTGCCATTGGCAAAGGTGACGATAGCGAGATCGGTGCCCTTCCCATGCACGCCGACCTCCCCGAAACCAATCCTCTCGCACGGTTCGGGGTAGAGCTGCATCCATCCACCATCGCCAGCCTCGTGAAGGTCCCGCATCTGGTAGAGCGCAATGGGCTCCAGAAACGCCACCAGCCGCTGTTCCTCGCGCGCCAGACGCACGCATTCGCGCAGCATCATTGCCGCATCGCGCCCGTTCGACGGGCAAGCGAGGATCAGGCCCGGAATGTCGCGCAGGACGGCCAGCGAATTGTCATTATGGAAGTGCCCGCCAAAGCCCTTCTGATACCCAAGCCCGGAAATCCGCACGACCATCGGGTTTGAATATTGCCCGTCGGAGAAAAACGGCAGCGTCGCCGCTTCGCCGCGCAGTTGATCCTCCGCATTGTGGAGATAGGCGAGGAACTGGATCTCCGGCAGCGGGATGAAACCATTCTGCGCCATGCCGATTGCAAGACCGAGGATCGATTGCTCGTCCAGCAGCGTATCGATCACCCGCGCCCGTCCGAAGCGCGTCGAGAGCCGCTGGGTGACGCCGTAATTGCCGCCCTTTCGGCCTATATCCTCGCCCATCATCACGATTTCGCGATGCTCAAGCATCAGGTCGGTCAGCGCCATATTGACAAGTTTGCCCATCGGTTGCGGCTTGGACATCGCCGCCATGTCGGACCCGAACACATTTGCACGTTGCTCCGGCGCAGGGCCATTGGTCGCGGCGCATTTGCGTTTCGGAGGAATGAGGCTGGCCATGACCTGCTCGGCTGTCTTGAGCCGGTCGCGCGTCACCACTTCCCTTGCGATGCGCGCAACCCGCGCAGCCGTGTCTTGGTAGATGCCGAGTGCGCCTGCAGGATCGATCACCTCCGCTTCGTCAAGCTGGCGGACCATATGCAGCAGTGGATCCTGCGCCTCTTCGGCCTCGACCTCCTGGCGCGAGAGATAGGCCATCGCGACATCCGCGCCTGCGTGGCCGTAAAGCCTGATGGTGCGGACATGGAGAAACGCGGGCTTGCGCCGGTTGCGGACGTATTCTGCGGCTTCCTGAGCGACGCGGAATGTCTCGTAGATGTCGAGACCGTCGCATTCGAAATACTTCAGACCCGGTCGGTGCTCGAACGTCGCCTTGATCCAGCCTCTCGGGGTCTTGGTCGAGATGCCGATGCCATTATCCTCGCACACAAACAGCAGCGGCAGCGGCACCGATTGGTAGCTGGTCCACTGTGCTGTGTTGAAGGCGCCCTGTGCGGTGGAGTGGTTCACCGAGGCATCGCCGAAGGAACAATAGACGATCGCATCGTCAGGCATCGTCTTGAACTGGGGCGACTCCCGCTTCGCCAAACCCAGTGAATAGGCAGCGCCCACTGCCTTGGGCAAATGGCTGGCGATGGTCGATGTCTGCGGCGGAATGTTTAGCGTCTTCGAACCCAGCACCTTGTGCCTGCCGCCCGAAATCGGATCCTCGACAGAACAGGCATAGGACAGCAGCATGTCCCATGCGATCGTCTGGCCGGGCACCTGTTCGGCGCGCTGGATCTGGAAAGCAGCGTCGCGGTAGTGGAGGAAGGCCATGTCGGTCGGGCGCAGCGCCGCCGCCACGGCAGCGATCCCTTCATGACCCGAAGGCCCGATCGAGTAATAGCCCTGCCCTGCCGCCTGCATCTTGCGGCTTTCCCGATCGAGTGCGCGCGTCAGACAGGCCGAGCGGAAGATCGACAGAGCCAGTCGTTCGTCAAGCGGACCGGTGGCAGGCCGCCCCTGTGGAAGATCACCTTCGCTGACCCGGCGCAGGAAGTTCTCATGAACAACCGTAACGCGGTCCATCGCCTGCGCCATCAGAAGAACGCCTGTATCCCGGTCTGCGCGCGCCCGAGGATCAGCGCGTGAACATCATGCGTACCTTCATAGGTATTGACCGTCTCAAGATTTATCATGTGGCGGATCACCTGGAATTCCTCGGAAATGCCGTTGCCGCCATGCATGTCGCGGGCATTTCGAGTGATCTCGAGCGCCTTGCCGCAATTGTTGCGCTTGATCAGCGAAATCATTTCCGGCGCGGCCTTGCCTTCTTCGAGCAAACGCCCGACACGCAGCGCCGCCTGCAATCCCAGGGTGATTTCGGTCTGCATATTGGCCAGCTTGAGCTGGAACAGTTGGGTCCCGGCGAGCGGCTTGCCGAACTGTTTGCGATCGAGCCCATATTGCAGCGCTGCCTGCCAGCAGAACTCCGCCGCGCCCATTGCACCCCAGGCAATGCCGAAGCGCGCACGATTAAGGCAACCGAACGGCCCCTTGAGCCCGCTGACACCAGGCAGAAGCGCGTCTTCACCAACCTCGACATCGTCCATCACGATTTCACCGGTGACAGATGCGCGCAGCGAGAGCTTACCCGCAACCTTGGGTGCGGAGAGCCCCTTCATGCCCTTTTCCAGCACGAAGCCCCGGATTGCACCACCATGCGCTTCCGATTTCGCCCAGACGACAAACACGTCGGCAATCGGCGCGTTGGAGATCCACATCTTGCTGCCATTGAGGACGTAGCCGCCTTCAATCTTGCGCGCGACTGTACGCATTCCCGCCGGGTCGGAACCCGCATCGGGCTCGGTCAGGCCGAAACAGCCGATCAATTCTCCGCTGGCAAGGCCAGGAAGGTATTTCCGGTGCTGCTCGGGCGAGCCATAGGCATGGATGGGATACATCACGAGGCTCGACTGAACGCTCATCATCGAACGATAGCCGGAATCGACGCGCTCGATCTCTCGCGCCACCAGACCATAGGTTACGTAACCGGCACCGAGCCCGCCCAGCTCCTCAGGGATAGTGACGCCAAGCAAACCGGCCTGCCCCATCAGCGGGAAGAGTTCGGGGGCAACCGTTTCCTCCCGATAAGCGTCGATAACACGCGGCTGCAACTCGCTCTGCGCGAACTCTCGCGCGGCGTCGCGCAGCATCCGCTCGTCTTCCGTTAGCTGCTCCTCCAGCAGAAAGGGATCGACCGCATCGAAGCTAGAAAGGGAAGGACCGTGACCGTCAGACATTTGTGCACCTAGGGATAGAAGGGAGCTCTCGCTCGATAAAATGCTAGTTCCAGAACTTCGATTCTCGCCAGCCATTTTGGCTCAAAAACAGAAGCCGCCCTGCAATAGCGCCCCGATTTGGAATGCCAAGCTTGGAACCTGCGCTATGTCTACACGGCCTGGGCCGCATTCAAGCAAGCGGGCATCGAAGGGGCTGCGCCAGATTTTGGTGCCCTCAGGTCGAGACTCTATCTGTGCGGGGCCCGGCAAGAACTGCTCCCAAGAATGGAAGACAGGCCCAAAGCCGGCTCTCCAATCGTTTGGCTGGATGCCCTTTCGGGAACGCGTTCAAAGGCGAATCTACCCCTCCACGATGAGTTTGCGGAGCTTGTATTTCTCGACCTTGTTGGTCGGAGTACGCGGCAAGTCATCCACAATCCGGATGAACCGCGGGCGCATGTATTTCGGCATGTTTTCCGTGGCGTAGGCCCGAACGATGTCCTCGCTTAGCGCGTCCGGTGAAGTGGCGATGACAAAGGCGGCGATGTCGTCTTCATTGCCTTCCTCGCTGGGAACACCGACAACAGCGCTCATTCTTACGCCCGGATGGCGGTTCAGCAGATCCTCGACCTGGAAGGACGAGAGATTCTCACCCCGCACCCGAATGCGGTCGCCCAGGCGATCATTGTAGTAGTAGAAGCCGTCCTCTCCGAGGAAGGCAGCATCGCCCGTATGGAACCAGAGGTTGCGCAATGCATCGGCAGTCGCCTCCGGCTTTCGCCAATAGGTCTGCAGGAAGATGTTGGGCAATTTCGGGCGTAGCGTGAGATGGCCGATCTCCCCCGTGTCGCACAAGCTGTCATCCTCTCGCCGAACGGAGACCTCCACAAATGGGCTCGGCACCCCCATTATGCCTTTGCGCTCCGCCTGCTCAGGCGAAATGACCGGCACATTGATTTCCTGCATGGTCTGAGCGATTTCCGCATGTGAAGGGCCGAAATACAGATCGGACGGCGTACCCTCACCCTCGCCGGATTGCCGGATCATCACTATCAAGCCGTTGCCGGTTTCAGTCTGGCCAAAACCAGCCGTCACGTGATCGATGCCAAACCGGTCCGCGAATACCGCATGGTCGAGCGGTAAAGGCTGCATATGAACCTTGTTGAGCGTGTTGCGCCGATCGTCAGCGCCGGCCGGCGCTTTCATCAGCCAGGGAATCATGACATCGAGCAATACCGCAGTGGTCGCTTTGCGCTCGGCAATGCGGGACCAGAATGAGTCCGGGCTGAAACGGTTCCAGATCGCGACTTCGCATCCCAGCCAGGCCGCGCGACAGATGTTAAAGACCGCGCCGCCGACGTGATACATCGGAAGATCGTTGTAGATGACGTCGTTTTCATTGCACAGCTTGCGACTGAGAAAGGTGTACTGCGCCATCCAGCGATGAGGCAGCAGGACGCCCTTGGCCGGACCGGTCGTTCCCGAAGTGTAGATCAAATTGGCTGCGTCACTGGGATCCAGTTTCACATCGGCTGGCGAACAATCCGATGTCAGCTCCGACCACGCGATGCTTCCGTAGGTTCCATCGATGGAAGGCACGTCTGCGTCGTTGGGGTTGATAGGGTCAGCACATACGCTCACCTTCGGCGCATCTTCCAGCAGTGAGGCGACTTCGTTCAGTGCAGGGAGCAGGTCCGGCTCGGTAATGACCAGTCGCGGGCTGGTGTCATTCAACTGATATTCCAGCAGTCGCCCTGTGTAGGAGAAGTTGATCGGGCAATAGACCGCTCCCGCCTTCCAGATTCCGAACATGGAAAGCGCCGCCAGCAGTGAATTGGTGCAGAAGACGCTGACATGATCGCCCTTCCCGATACCCAGGCGTTGGAGATTGCCTGAAATCGCATCGGTGCGCTGTGCGACGTCGGCGAAGCTCATCTCCGTTCCCGTTTCGCCATAGAACAGGAAGGTGTTGCTTCCTCGTTCACGGGACCAACGATCGAGCTGCTCGGTGACTAATTCACCGTCAGCGCCGAGCAACTGCGCCAATTCGTTCTCGGTCATCGTCAATCAACCTTTCCTGTGCTTTAGGGCCGCATTCCGAACGATGGGCGGCCAATTTGCTGGGGCAGGACCCTGTATGCATCGCGCACCCACGCGCAGAGCAATGGCCTGCTTTCTCTTGGATCGATAATATCCTGAATGCCGAACTTCTCTGCAGTGCGGAACGGCGAGGCGATGTGCTCAAGCTCGCGGCGAATGCGGGCGATCTCAGCTTCTCGATCCTCCGCTTCGTCAAGCTGTCGGCGGAAGGCAGCTTCGATACCGCCTTTCGCAGGCAGCGAACCCCAGCTTCCCGAAGGCCAGGCCCAGCTGCGGCTGGCGCGATGGCGGTCGATCATGCCAGCTCCGCCCACGCCGAATACCCGGCGCAGGATGATTTCGGCCTGCGGCACCTGCGCCTGATAGACTGCCGCGATCGCCCGCACGCCATGGCGGATAGACCCGCGAAGCTCGGCAGCGCGACCAATCGAAACCCCGCCCTGATCGGTCAGGCTGACGATCGGCAGATGGAACGTTTCGCACAGATCGACAAGCCGGACCATCGCCTGCGCGCCTTCGACCGACATAGTCGGCCCAGTCTGCGGATCCGTCGCGATAACGCCCACCGGATGGCCATCCAGTCGGGCCAGTGCCGTGTAGGTACCGCCGCCATATTCGGCATAGGGAAAAATCGAGCCGCGATCGAAGATGGCTTCCAATATCGGCTCGAGTTCATAGGCGCGGCGCTCATTGCGCGGCACAGCGGACAGCAGGGCGTCTTCGCGCCGATCTGCGGGGTCATCGCAAGCGATCACCGGCGGCAATTCGTAAACGCTGGAAGGCAGGTATGACAGGAACCTGTGAATCAGCGCGAAAGCGTCTTCTTCGCTCGCTACGATCCGTTCGACCACGCCGCTTTCGCGATGGACTTCCGCGCCGCCAAGCTCGTGCTTGTCCACTTGCTCGCCCGTTGCGCCATGCACAATCGGCGGGCCGGCTGTGAAGACCTGCCCGATCGGATCCACCAGAATCGCCAGATGCGACATGGCGAGCCGTGCAGCGCCGAGCCCTACGGTGGGCCCCAGGGCTGCGGCGACCACAGGCGTGACCGACAGCAGATCGACGACAGCATCCCACCCGGGATTGACCGGCAGGTAGTTGTATCCCTTTTCCTGTGCGATCTTCACGCTTCCGCCGCCGCTAGCACCGTCAAGCAGCCGGATGACGGGCATTCTCATCTCGCAGGCGTGACGCTCGGCGAAAATCTGCTTGTCATGGATCGCGGCGTCACCTGAACCGGCGCGGATCGTGAAATCGTCTGCACCCACCATCACGGTCCGCCCGTCGATCGCGCCCACTCCGGCAACGAAATTGGCAGGCGTGAAGTCGATCAGATCGCCGTTTTCGTCATAGACACCGAAACCGGTGAGCGCTCCGATCTCGCTGAAAGAACCGGAATCGAGCAGGTGGTCGATACGCTCACGCGCATGCATCTTGCCTGATGCTTTTTGCCGATCGACCTTGTCGCTACCGCCCAATGCGTGAGCCAGCGCCCGTCGCTGCGCAATCTCGTCGACCTCGGCCTGCCAACCAGGATCGGCGGCTTGCTCCGCTCCGCTAGCTGAAGCTCTGCCCCCATTCTCAGCGCGGGCATCATCGCCATCGCTCGGATCGATACGGAGCATACCCTGCCCCTTTTCGATCGATGAACCTTCTGTCACGGCCAGGACAGTGACCCGCCCCGCCTGCTCGGCGCGCACGACATGTTCCATCTTCATCGCTTCGAGGACAGCGAGAGTCTCACCCGCACTAACCACCGAACCCACTTCGACCGAAAGGGAAACGACAATGC
The DNA here is from genome assembly GCF_050299635.1 of Altererythrobacter sp. Lineage (NCBI taxonomy): Bacteria > Pseudomonadati > Pseudomonadota > Alphaproteobacteria > Sphingomonadales > Erythrobacteraceae > Altererythrobacter > Altererythrobacter sp. Next base: position 77,458 of record NZ_JBNKWF010000006.1, on the reverse strand, counting down.
CTGACATGGGCGCAGAAACGGCGTCGCCCGCGCCATCGGCGATGTCCGGCCCGTTTGGACTGCCAGTTCCGGGACTGTCGGCACTTTCCGGCAGGTCGAGCGCAAGTTCATCGCCGAGAGGTTCTAGCAGCCGCGGGAGATTGTCGCCGATGAAGCGGGTGTCATAGCCGCCGGCGATGAAATCGGGGTGCACCAGGATATTGCGCAGCAAGGGAACGTTGGTCGTGACTCCGTTTACGCGCAATTCGCGCAAGGCCTGAGACAGCAGCGAGCTGGCAGATACAAAATTCTCTGCATGAGCAATGACTTTGCCCAGCAATGAGTCATATCGCAGGCTTGTCTTGTAGCCCGCATAGGCACAGTGATCGAAGCGAATGCCGGGTCCGCTCGGGGTGTGCATCGCCGTGATGGTACCCGATTGCGGCACCACCGAACCGTCACTCTCGATGGCTTCGAGATTGACACGAGCCTGGATTGCAAATCCGCGAAGTTTCGGTGTCTCGGCAAGGCCCACTTCGGCAAGCGTCGCCCCATCAGCAATGGCAATCTGCGTGGTGACCAGGTCAACTCCCGTCACCTCTTCGGTGATCGTATGCTCGACCTGCAAGCGCGGGTTCGCTTCCATGAACCAGAACTCGTCACCGCCAACCAGGAATTCGAACGTGCCCAAGCTTTCGTATTGAACATGGGCTGCCATTTCTGTTGCGGCTGCAATGATCCTGTCCCTCAGCGACGGTTCGAGCACCGGGCTGGGCGCAATTTCGACCACCTTCTGATGGCGGCGCTGCACCGTGCAATCGCGTTCCCACAAATGGCATATCGCACCGGAGCCATCGCCCACGACCTGCACTTCAATATGCCGCGCCGAGGTCAATAGCTTCTCGACGTAGAGGTCGCCAATGCCGAAGGCCTTCATCGCCTCCGACTGGCATCGGGCATAGGAGTCCGCCAGGTCCTGCAGGTTGGTGACTGCGCGCATCCCGCGGCCGCCTCCGCCAGCAAGCGCCTTCAGCATTACCGCGCCGTGCGCCTTGGCGAAGTCTTGCGCCTCTTCCAGGCTGGTCGCCTGCTCTGTGCCGGGCATGATCGGCACGCCGAGTTCCTGTGCGAGCGAACGGGCTTGCGCCTTGTCTCCGAACAGATCGAGCATCTCGGGTGCAGGTCCGATGAAGCGAATTCCGTTCTTGGCGCATAGACGCGCGAATTCGGCGTTCTCGCTCAAGAAGCCGTAACCAGGGTGGATCGCATCGCACCCGCACGATCGGGCGGCCTCTATGATTGCGTCCTGATCCAGATAGGCCGCAGTGCCGCTACCGGGCAGTGCGGCAACTTCATCCGCAATACGAAGATGGAGTGAATCGCTATCGTCAATGGCGTGCACGGCAACCGATTTCACAGACAACTTCCGCGCAGCCCGCGCGATGCGGATTGCTATCTCTCCCCGGTTTGCGATCAATATTCCGCGCACTGGCTTTCTTTCCTGTTGTCACAGCGGCCCTTGGCGGAGTCGATCCGCGAGACTCCTATAACACACGCTGCAAGGCACGATGTGCCCAGAACCTCGGCGCGAAAGGAATACCGCCTCGGATCCAGCCTCTCCCGGCCGCAAATTTGAACTATTGGACAATATACTTTCCCATTGGTTTGTCAATTGACCACGCGTTCAGATAAGTTGACACAAGTTCAAATTCGTGCAGTTTGCGCGATGTGACCAAACTCAGCGCATTCCCATCGACCGCAGAATTGCGGGAATTGAAACGGCTCGAAATACTTCGCTGCGCGGCCCGCCGCTTCAGCGAGAGGGGGTATGAAGGGACCTCGCTCGACCAGATCGCCAAGGAATTGGGCGTCACAAAGACGGCGCTCTATCACTACGTTCCGAACAAGAAGCAGCTGCTGTTCGATTGCTATCGCCAGTTCATGGAACTCATCATCGGCAAGCTGGACGAAGCGGACGCAATGGACGCATCGCCCTTGGATAGACTCCGCTTCGTCCTGCGCGAGTACGGCTTGCATGCGATCGCGGGCGATTATCAATTCCTGTGGCGCGACGCCCGGATTGTGCTGGAAGGCGATGAGACTCAGTTCCTCCAGACCCAGCGCGATGAAGTCGACAGCCGTATCCGCCAGTTCATTGTGGACTGCGTCGAAGCCGGACAGATGTATGGCATCGAAGACCTGCCGATCGCCTATTTCCACATCATGGGCGCGCTCAACTGGATGGCTGTCTGGTATCGCCAAGGCGGCGATCTGAAGCCCGAGGAACTGTCGGAACGAATGGTCGCGGAATCGCTGAAGGCCTATGTCCGAACCCAGGAATAGATTTTACGATTGAATTGTCAGTCCAAGGCGAGCTGTCCCCCGTCAGCACCTATGGCACAGATTTGAGGTTGTGATTTAAGGAGAATTTGGGCTTCGTAGTAGTGACAAGCAAAGACCGGGCGGTTTGATCCCTGTTGCCGATGGTCAGTGCAATTCTGAGAGTTGGCGCTCGCTGGCCCGGTTTTGCGGGTGGTCCGAGACGAGTTCATCTGGCGGGAAGTCAGCCAGGGATCCATACTGCGAAAGATGTTCGGTCGCGAGGGCGTTTGAAATTGCCAGAATACTCCGGATCGATATGCGCCCCTTGCCCAGCTCAAAATTGCGCACCGTCGACCGGCAGATGCCGGCTTTTTGTGCAAGTGCCTGCTGGCTCAACCCCAATTGCTCACGGGTTTTCCTGAAGATCTGTCGTTCGTCCACGCGCGCCTCCAGCCTACGCTCTGTATGGGATGTGTCATGGCCGAAGCGGCGGCAATCCAGCCTGAACCGGCGGTTCAGCGGTCTGTAAGGCAATGCTTGTGACGCGCGCACGCGGCAATGACGGCCCAGATTTGGCCCGCGTGAACCAGCTTTGTGCGGGGAAATGAATCGAGCGGAAAGCAAGGCTTCACGCATCGCGAACCTGATGATTGAAAGCTTGCAAGAATTGCCCCGCAGCAGGGAGGAGACTGCGGGGCAATAGTTGAAGTCCGTGTATCAATGCTGCCCTTCAGGGAACATCTCTATGCCAAAAAGACTGGCATCAAGATCCACCGCTGCAATTGACAAATGTCAAACAGTGCAAAATTTTTGCAAATCGTTCATCCCATCCGCTGGCACCCATATCGTATCCCGACTTTGACGGTCCAAAGCCTTGGCCTATGGCGATGGTATGGACCTCGACAGCCTATTGTTTCGCTACTTCGGCACCACCGATCCTGAAGCGCTCCATCCCGAAGTGCTTATTGCAGGGATCGAACGCTGTCAGGTCGAACTTGGATTGGAACACGACGGGCCAAAGCGCTTTGCCCTGTGGGCCCTGCTCCATATGCTAGGGGCCGCGCCAGAGCTGGACGCAGTGTTCGAGAAGGAAGAAGATCGCGAAGCAGCGCGCAACTTCATGGATCTCCTGGCTGCATCGCAAGACGAAAGTCAGACCTGAACAGCCCGTTTTCTCGGGCAAAGCTGCCCCGCTCATTGAAACTCGCTGTTATTGCCCAAATCGGCTATGGATGCGCATGGACGTTGCCACGAAGCAGCGCCAGGGCAGAGAGGAGTGGCATCCGACAGTGCAGGACAACAACCTGATTGCCGAGATGTATGGTGCGGTCGGAGAGGAAGCGCGCTGGACCGAAGTGCTCGATGCGATAAAGTTGCGTCTCGGCGTTGCCAGCGCCGTTTTTCAGCGCCTGGTCGCCGACAAGGACGTTCTGGTGCCGGTGATCTCCCAGCGCGATTCCTGGTCAACACGGGAAGCACCTCGTCACGATGCCTGGGCAAACTCCCTGCACAATCCACGCTTCCGGCGCGATACCGAACCGCGCGACCTGTTCGAGATCGACAGCGATCACCGCAACATCCACTTCTCCCCGGCCGACCGCGAAGCTCTCAGGATCGGGCTGGCAACATGCGGACTGGGCGCGGGATTCTGGCTTGGCTACAGAACGGCGCCTGATGAACACATATCGATGGTTCTTCATCGCCACGCCGGCGATGACCGCGACATGACCGACGCGGACATGGAGTTCCTCCGGCAGCTGCAGCCCCATTTCCAACAACTGTCCGGCCTCATAGCTACGATGGCCGATTACAAGGCCCGGCTATCGGTCACCGAAGCCTTCATGGACTCGACAAGCCTTGCGCTTGTCACGTGCAACCGTAATCTTGGCATCCACTGGATCAACCGGGCTGCCGAAGCGCTCGTCGCCGATCTTCCGCAATTGTCGCTTGTCCGCGACAGGCTTTGCTTCCGCTCATCGGATGCAAGGGCTGCTGTCAGGGCGGTCATCGCGGGCGAAGGCGGAGACACCTGCCGCATCATGGGCGATGAGCCGGCTCAGGTTCTCCATCTGCGAGTACTGAAGCGCGAAGCGGCCGGCCGCCAGCGCTGGGGTCGCAATCTCACACTCTTTGCATTGTGTTCGCCGGGCACGGCACCGCAAATCGATCCCGGCGAAGTTACCGAACTGTTCGGTCTGACCACAGCAGAGGCAACTTTGGCCACGCATCTTGTGGGAGGCATGACGGTCAAGGACTATGCTGCCCATCGCGGCATTGCAGAGGGCACCGCGCGCATGCAGCTGAAAAGCGCATTGGCCAAGGCAGAGGTGAGTCGCCAAGCTGATTTGGTAAGACAGATCTGCCAATCGCTCGCGCGACTGTAGGCGACCGGGGAAGAACCAATCCGCCCCGGCCCTGCCTATCAGAAGGTGACACCCAGCTTGATGCCGTATTCACGCGGAGCACCGTAGAACTCGTTCGAGTTCAGTTGCCCGGTGATGTAGTCCTTGTTCGTCAGATTGGTGCCCCAGGCCTCGACCTTCAGATTGTCGTTGAGCTGAAGCGTAACGATTGCCGAAAGAAGCCCACGCGGATTGAGCCGGTCAGACAACGGCGAATAGCCGATGTAGGTGAACTGCTCGCCAACGTAAGCGTAGTTCAGACGCGGTGTGAGAGTTGCTTCGCCGCCAAGCAGGAACTCGTATTCCACGCCGCCGCCAAAGGTCCAGCGAGGTGCGTAAAGATTGGGCCCGCCCCCGGTGGTCTGGATAAATGGAGTATAGTCGAAACATATTGGTGGCGATGAGGGCACTCCGGCAGGGCACTGCGGCCCAAGGGTAGCGCCGCCGAACGTGCGCGTATTGACGAAGGTAACGCTCGCAAGATCGGAATCGACGAAGGCTACATTGGCATCGAAACCGAAGCCGCCGAAGCGCCCCTGAACCTGCGCTTCGACACCCTTGATCTCGACCGTGGAGATGTTCTCCACGCCCGCAAATCCTGTGCTCGGCTCAACCACGTTGAATTGGAAATTGGCATATTTGTTATAGAACGCGCTGACCTGGGTACGGATACGGTTGTTCAGGAAGGCAGATTTCCATCCCGCTTCATAGCTGATCACGCGCTCCTTCTCGAAATTCGACGTCGGCGAATTGAAGCCGCCCGGCTTGTACCCGCGTGCAACGAGCGCGTAGAGCAGATTGTCGGGATCAACCTTCCAGTTGAGTGCGAATTTGCCGGTGGCCAGCGAATCCTTGTGCCTGCCGGCCAGCGAGGCCACAGCGAGGCCGTCGGGAGGAAAGCCCGGAATATCCCGGCCGATCGTCACATCGCCATAGCCGGTGGCCTTGTAGGTCGAATATCGGGCGCCCAGCTGTGCTTCCAAGCCGGGTACGAGCTCGTAATTGCCCTGCGCGAACAGGCCGGTCGTGGTGCGCTGGTTGCCGCCGATGATATCGGTCGGGAAACCGCCCTGATCATCCAGAATACGGATCGCGATGTCATTGCGCTGGAAATAGCCGCCGAGGATCCAGTCGAACGGGCCGTCGGTCGGCGAGATGATGTTGATTTCCTGCGTGTACTCCTTCTCTCCCGCAAAATAGTCTTCCGCGATTCCATCCGGCCCGGCAGAAGCGTCGACATCATTCAGCGCATTGATGCGCTTGTGCTGGTAGCCGGTGACAGTGCGAAGCACGATGCCGCTGGCCAGCTCCTGCTTGAGCTCCAGGCTGGCCTGGAACGCCTTTTCCCGATTGGCGACGGGCGTATCGAAGCTGAGCGTACGGATATCGCCAACTCGGTACGCTTCATAAGGCGTGCCGAGGATCGGGCGATAGGCATAGCCGCCGGTGTCGCGATCGTTGAACGAGACCTTGGCCACCGCCTGGAAGGAACCGGGATCCCACATCGCGGTCAGGCGCCCGCCTCCTTCATCCAGCTTGCCCGCCTTCGTATCCACCGGACCGACACTCTTGAAGTAGCTGTCATGACGGCGATAGAAGCCCGCTGCACGGAAGCCGAATGTATCGGAGACAGGCAGATTCAAGGCTGCTTCGGACTGGATTGAATCGTAATTGCCCACGCCGAACATGGCATAGCCGCCCACACCGTCGAACAGCTGCGGGTTTTGCGTGTTGATGAAGATTGCACCGCCGGTGGAGTTCGAGCCGACCAGCGTACCTTGCGGGCCGCGCAGCACTTCCACGCTGGCAAGATCATAGAAGCTGTTGGCCTGCACGATCGGTGGCTGGAAAAGCCCGTCAACATAGGTCGCGACACCAGCCGTGACGCTGGGCGAATTGCTGGCAAGGCCGATGCCGCGAATGTTGATCGACTGGGTGATGCCGCCATCCGAAATCGAAAGAGCCGGGCTGGCATTCTGTAGATCGGCAAGATTGACCACAGCCTTGTCAGCAAGAGCGTTGGCGTCGAAAGCCGTTGCGGAAACCGCCACGTCCTGCAGCTTCTCTTTGCGGCGCTGCGCTGTGACGATGATATCGCCGACGCCGCTCTCCGCGCCGGTATCTGCGGTTGCACTCGCATCCTGCGATTGCGCCAGGGCAGTGCCAGTGTGAGTTGCCAGGATCAGCGCCATTGCGCTTCCCATCACGAGTTGAATCTTCATGTTATCCTCCCGATGTTCTTGATTAGTGCGCCGGCGCCCACGCCGAAGCTGCAGCAAGGAATGCCGCCGTTTCCTGGGCCGCGCTGTCTTGCTGCAGCGGAAAATAGCTGAGTTTGACCACGACTGTGCGGCTGGCCGGATCGATGTAGACATATTGTCCCTGCAGCCCGATCGCCGAGTAGGCAGGCGAGTTCGGCATGGTCCACCATTGGTAGCCATAGCCCCCACGCATGGCCTCCTCAGAACCGACTGGGGCCTGCGATATCTTGACCCAATTGGCGCTGACTACCCGCTTGCCGTTGGCCACGCCCTCGTCGAGCATCATCTGGCCAAACCGTGCCCAGTCGCGCAATGTGGCGTTGAAGCCTGCGCCGCTGAACTCGCGGCCAATGCCCGGCTCACCATCCATGATGTAGAATCCATCCGCCTCGGTACCGAGCGGCTCCCACAGCTTGCGCGTGGTATAGGCAGCTACCGTTTCGCCGCTGACGCGTTCGATCAGCCAGCCCAGAACTGCGGTGTCGATGGTCTTGTAGGCGAAGACATCGCCCGGTTTGGACTTTCGCTTCAGCGTGCGAGCGACGTCAGCAAAACGCGAGACATTCTTGACCAGCGCGTTGATGTGGTTGCTCGCCGCGACACCCGGATTGGCAAAATCGTAGCGTTCCTCGTAATCTACACCAGATCGCATTTCCAGGATCTGGCGGATAGTCACGCCGTCATATCCGCTGCTCTTCAGTTCCGGCAGGTAGCGGGTGATCTGGTCATCGAGGGAGGCTATCAGCCCCTCTTCCAGCGCCGCGCCGATCAGCACCGATGTGACCGATTTAGTCATCGACCATCCCATGTGGCGCGTGCGCTCATTCATCCCGTTGCGATAGATTTCAGTGACGATCCGCCCGTCCTTCATGATCAGCAGGGCGTTGGTATAGGTCCGCTCAAGCGCTTCTTCGGCAGTGTGGGTCTTACCGTTGAACGAATAGGTGAAGTCCATTGGCCGCTCGACCTTGGGAAATTGCCAAGGCGCGCCAGAATGGGCCACGGTGCGCGTGGTGAACAGCTGGTCCATTATGCGGAAGGTGTAGGCATTCACGTCAGCGTCATTCATGCGCAAGCGCATGATCTGCGTTGCCACCGGCACGTCAGAACTGGCACCTTCCCGGAGCTGTGCTGGAAGTTGCTGCTGGGCCTGAACCGTGGTAGTCACAACCAGCAGGCTGGCGATCGTGCCCCCGAGCAGGCGAAGCGCAAATTTCATGTTCGTCCATCTCCCTGCAGTCTGACCTCTAAGGGCCGACTCCGGGCAGATGTTTAGTCATGCGCAAAAGCGGCGCATGAACCATTTGGTATATGACATAACAATTTTTTGCATTGCACGGTGGCGCGCCGTCAATCTGAGCCAGCCGCTTTACGCGCGACAATGCTGCCCCAAATGCCCCCGTTCAGGCCACGAGGGCACTGTTTAACCAATCACAATCGGTTTCGTCAGAAAATAGCTGGGCCGTTGACGCATTCAGATCGGCGCCAGGTCCGGTGAAATGCATCGGTGAGGTTGCCCAACTCAGTCGAGCAACGCTTCCACCGGCACATAGTCATATCCCAGATCCTTTGCGACCGCTTCATAGGTCACTTGCCCCTCGTGGACGTTCAGACCTTCCGCCAGATGAGGATCGGCCTTGAGCGCTGCCTTCCAGCCCCTGTTGGCGATCCGCAGAGCATGGGGCAGCGTCACATTGTTGAGCGCATAGGTGCTGGTGCGCGCGACGGCTCCCGGCATGTTGGCCACGCAATAGTGCACGATCCCGTCCACCACATATGTCGGTTCGGCATGCGTGGTCGCTTTCGAGGTTTCAAAGCAACCGCCCTGGTCGATGGCGACGTCGACAAGGACTGCGCCCGGTTGCATGGTCCCGAGCATTTCGCGCGTCACGAGTTTGGGTGCCGCAGCGCCAGGGACCAGAACGGCTCCGACGATGAGATCGGCCTCGGCGATCTCGGCAGCGAGTGACGCGTGGCTCGAGAACAGCGTCTGCGCCCGACCTTCGAAATGATTGTCCAGCCGTTCGAGCACCGAGGGATCACGATCCAGAATGGTCACGCTTGCGCCCATGCCAACCGCCATTTGCGCGGCATTAAGCCCGACCACACCGCCACCGATCACCACGACCTTGCCCGGCAGCACACCCGGTACCCCGCCCAGCAACACTCCGCGCCCGCCCTGGGCCTTTTGCAATGCGGTCGCACCCGCCTGGATCGACATACGCCCGGCGACCTGGCTCATCGGCTTCAGCAGGGGCAGCGAATTGCCTGGGCCGGTCACGGTTTCATAGGCGATCGCGGTCACGCCCGACTTCACCAGATCGGCAGTCTGCTCCGGATCGGGAGCGAGGTGCAGATAGGTGTACAATATCTGGCCCTTGCGCAGTTGCGCACGCTCAACCGCCTGCGGCTCCTTGACCTTCACGATCATCTCGCATTCGGCGAAGATTTCTGCGGCCGTTTCCTTGATCGTCGCACCAGACGCAGCGTAGTCCTCGTCGCTGGCACCGATGCCTTCGCCGGCCCGTGCTTCGACCCACACCTCATGGCCATTCACGACCAGTTCGTTGACGCTTTCAGGCGTCAGACCGACGCGATATTCGTGATTCTTGATTTCCTTGACTGTACCGACGCGCATGGCAAATCCCCACTGGTATCCTTCCGGGATATATACCGTTCATATTCTGCAAAATCCTGCTATAGTTAGCAGAGTTTCCGCAAAAGTTGGGATACTGTCCCGGTTTTTGATGGTATAGTGGGATTTTTATGGACCATATTGATCGATCCATTTTGAAGGCTCTGCAACTGGATTCGTCGCGATCGATCGCCGAACTGGCGGAATTTGTCGGTGCTTCATCGTCCAGTTGCCACCGGCGCATCAAATCGCTCGAAGCCGCAGGACTGATCGTTGGATATTCCGCGCTGCTAGACCCGCATCGACTTGGCCTGAAACTGCAGGCCTTCGTTGAAATCACACTTGAGAGCCAGAGCAGAAGCGCGATGGAGAGTTTCGAGGAAGCGGTTTCTGGGTTCGACGATATCCTGGAATGCCATCTCACTTCCGGAAACGCCGATTACATTCTGCGCATTGCGGCCCAGGACCTTGAGCAATTCGACAGAATCCACCGCGAATGCCTGGCGCGTCTACCAGGTGTGAGCGCGATGCGCTCCAGTTTTGCGATCCGCACGATCAAGCAATGGAAGGGATATCCGACCGGCTGTTGATCGGCACCATCCCTGGGTCCTACGGCAGATCCGGGCGCAGACTAAGGCCCCATGGGTTGGGGGCGACAGGATCACGCATATCAATTTCCTCGCCCATCAGGCAGCAATCTCTGCAACAAATCGCGTTCAGGGTCGGGGTCGTTTAGAACCTTGGGCTCGACATCGAATATCATCGTGGCGCGATTGATTGGCTCATAGGTTGGCCAATTCGGCAGCGAAGCAGTATTTGGATCACCCTTGCGCGCAAATGCGATCCAGGCGTCCGCCATCAAATCTGCCATTCGCTGCTGAGCTTCTCCTTCTCCAGTGTAGCTTACCGACTTAGCCACATTGTCGAAGACAAAGCCGATCTCAAGGGCGTGTGCGGCTTTGAGGCGCCCTCCCTCGACCGGGCTCTCCCAATCCATACGGTACATATAGACCGGCGCGGGCTGGGAGCTTTTTCGTTCTGCCTGGCGGATCGCGGTTCCGCGATAGTTTCGGAAAGTGGCAATCTGGAAGTAGATTTCGCTGGCGTTCGCGTCCGGATAGGCTGCGCGCATACCTCCAATGATCTCTTCAGGATCAGCCTTCCCAATATATGGCGCAATCTTCCCGGATAGCTCATCCCAATCCAGGTCAAATGCGGAAGGATCAGCCAGCCCGGCCTGCAACCTCATTTCGGTACGGTTGGTACCGACAAGAAGGGGAACCTTTGCCGAAACCGGGGGTGCATCGGGCGTGAAAGGTTGCCGTTTCAAGGATCGGCCGTCGACGACCGGGCGGTAGAATGCCCCTCTGCTGCGCGAGGCGTACATGGCCTTGAGCAGGTCAGTCATTGGCATAGAAGCCAAACCTTTGACATCTCCCGGCTGCAAACCCGCCGTTTCAATGAGGTTCTCGGCCAATGGCGTTGCAATCCTGGGCGTCAGACCGGCAAGAGACATTGAGCCCGACTGTGCGATGACGCGATGGAACAGGCCTTGCGCCTCTTCCATGGCCATGAGAGTGGAGACCTTTGCCGCTCCTCCCGACTCCCCAAAGATGGTTACGTTTTCGGGATCTCCTCCGAAGGCTGCGGCATTGTCGCGTACCCATTCAAGTGCCTTCACCATATCCAAGCTACCGATATTGCCAGAATCGGCATATCGCGGATCGTCGGTTAAGCCCCCCAAATAGCTATATCCAAATGCGTTGAGCCTGTGGTTGACCGTGATGACCACCACATCTCCGCGCTCTGCCAATCGGGCCCCGTCATAACCGTGGCTTGACCCGGACCCTGCGACATATCCGCCGCCATGGAACCAAACCATCACAGGCCGTTTGCCATCATCGGCAAGCCCCCGCGTCCACACATTCAGGAAGAGACAGTCCTCGCTCTTTGGCTGAGGATTTGCCCAACTGGCGAATACCGGAACATTTCCGCCGCCCGATTGCGGGCAATCGTTCCCGAACCTGGTGGCCTCTACCACTTCTTGCCAGGGAACCGCATCAGCGGCACGCTGGAACCTTCGCCGCTCGGTTGATGCAGCATACCGCACTCCGCGAAAAACATGCACTCCGCCCGAATCGCCTTCACTCGTGCCGCGGACCGGACCAAGATTCGTAACAAGAACGGGATCGAGTTTGGCCGCCGGAGTCGTATCGTCCAGTTCACTGCCAGCAACAGGTGTACAGACAGAAAAACATAGGCCTATGATCGGCACAAGCCAACTCAACTGGTGTCGGACGATCGCCCCAGCTTCGAATGGCATATGCTACCTCCTACCTTGCAGAGTAGTGCGGGATATCGCGCCCATCACATACCCTATTTTCAAATTTGTCTCTTTATTCCATCCAAAATTGTTCTAATGTCAAGTCCGCAAGCCCAATGGGAAGCGAGCTTAAAGGAGAAATAGCGATGTCTGAGCAGGTCGGTATCAGCAGGCGAGGGATTATGGCGGGCGGCCTGGCTGCCGGAATTGCAGCAACCTCCCGGCCGGTCTTCGCGTCAGACCTGTTTCCGGTGGTGGAAACGGCAGACGGCAGGCTCCGTGGCGCGAAGCCTGGCGACGTCGCCAAGTTCCTGGGCATTCGGTACGGCGCGCCGACAGGCGGACGTAACCGCTTCATGCCGCCGCAGCCGGTTGTCCCATGGAGCGGTGTCCGTGACGCATTGACCTATTCGGACGTCACGCCGCAGGTACCTGCCGACAGGCGCAGTCCCTATGCGGACTTGATACAGTTCGATGTTCAACCTGGCGGTATCGGCGAAGATTGTCTCTCGCTGAACCTATGGTCTCCCGATCTTTCATCCGATGCAAAGCTGCCAGTGATCGTGACTCTCCATGGAGGCGGATTCTATGGCGGATCGGGAAACAATGTCGGCATGGACGGGGAATCGCAGGCGCGCCACGGTCAATGCGTGGTTATCGCCGTGAACCATCGGCTGGGCGCATTCGGTTTTCTCCATCTCGCAGAACTGGGAGGGGCGGACTTCGCTTCCTCCGGAACAGTCGGCATGCAGGACATCGTTGCCGCGCTTCAATGGATTCGGGATAATGTCGAGCAATTTGGCGGAGACCCTTCGCGTGTCCTTGTTTATGGGCAATCAGGCGGGGGCGCGAAGACCAGCACGCTCCTTGCCATGCCTTCCGCGAAGGGACTGATGCATCGCGCGGGCGTCATGAGCGGTTCTGCATTGAGACTGATGCCTGAAGAAGTCGCAGCGAAGCGAACGGCGGAATTGCTCAAGGAATTGAACATATCGGACGTTCGGAAGCTGCAGGAGGTTCCCTTCCTTGCGATTCTGGAAGCTCAGGCCGCGGCTGAAGCGGCTGCACGCGCCAAGGGTGAAGCTCCGGGTTCCTTTGCGCCGGTGGTCGAGGGCAATGTCATCCCTCGCCACCCGTTCGATCCGGATGCGCCCGACACTTCTGCCGATGTTCCCATGATCGTATCGACTGCTCTCGACGAGCGCGCCTATCGCATGATGGATTTCGGGATGGATGAGGCCGGACTGCTCGCCTTTGCCAAAGAGCGTGCCGCTGAGCGAGCTGCCGAAGCGGTCAAACTCTACCGAGATGAGGATCCTGATGCGAAGCCATTCCTGCTCGCCGCGCGCATGGACAGCGACCGGATATTCCGGCCCGGCGCCTTCGCAATGGCAGAACGCAAATCCGCCCAAGGTCGTGCCCCGGTGTGGACATATCTTTGGACGTGGCCAAGCCCAGCTTTGGGTGGCGTATTCGGGGCTGTGCATGGCATTGATGTCGGGCCTGGCCTCCACTCACTGCGGTCGGGCCTGAATGGATCTGGACCCGAAGCGCGGAAGATGATGCAACGCGCGGCGTCAATCTGGTCCAGCTTTGCGGCAACGGGCGACCCGAATAACGAATTACTGCCGAGCTGGCCGGCCTATACGCAAGAAAAGCGCAGCACACTTATTCTCGATCGCGAGCCACGCGTGGAAGATGACCCGCGGCGCGAAATTCGCGCTTTTTGGGCATCAATCTAGCCTGCAGGAAGGGCAGCCCAATAAGAGCGTTGCCCTGAATCCAACTACTACTCGTCTCCTCCAGGCGGAGCGGCCTCCTACCCGCCCTGTGCCTCAGGCCATTGGGGCTTGCCATCAGACCTGAGCGGCCGAACCTTAGAAATTGCAGGTCTGTCGAGCACCTGACTGGTGGCCAAGGTCACATTGATTGTGAATCGAGGCATCGGCCCAGTTCGACGCCGGTCAGCCTGATCCTCCATCTGGACCATCGCTTTGACAAGGTCATCAAGAGCGAGCATATAGCCTTTACTCAGACAAATAGAGAGGTAAAGGGATGAGGGTTGGGCTTTGTTTCGGATCAGTGGCCTTGGCGCTTGCCACGATGCAAGTGGCTCCAGCCCTGGCCAAAGCTCCCCCGAGCGGGCTGACCGCCAACGGTCAGATTGCGGATGGCAAGGTTTCGGCGCGTTCAGACTTCCAATCCGTGCGATTGGAGAACGGCGTCCAGTACCAGCTCGACGGCACCGTGAAGACCGTCCTCTTCTATGCCCCCGACACAGTTCGCGTGAATGCCAGCCTGGGTCGTTCGTACTGGAACCAGCCTAGCCTGGTCGTGACCGATAAACCGGCAGAAACGCGCTTTTCCGTAAACGAAACCGCTTCCACGGTGACCCTCAAGAGCGAAAAATTGCGGGTAACCATCGACAAGCGTGACGGCGCCATCAGCTTCTTCGGTGCCGGTGGCAAGTTGCTGACCCGTGAGAAGGCTGGCGTGCCGCAAAAGATCACGCCCAAAACGGTTTCAGACACCCCCACTTATGAAGTCGAGAACAGCTTCACGCTGAAGCCGGAGGAGGCAATCTACGGGTTCGGTTTTACCGACGATGAAGAGGTGAACCGGCGCGGCAAGGACCTGCTACTGGTCCAGACCAATATCGGCATCATCATTCCCGTCATGCTGTCGACCGAGGGCTATGGCGTGATGTGGGACACCTATTCGCAGATGCGCTTTACCGACGATGCCGAGGGTGCGCGCCTGTGGGCCGAAGACGCGCCGGGCGGGGTCGATTATTATCTGATGGCTGGCGAAAGGATGGACGATGTGGTCGGCGCCTATCGCCGGCTGACGGGGCAGGCGCCCATGTATCCCAAACAGGCGTTCGGGCTGTTCATGAGCAAGGAACGCTATCCGACCCAGGACCGGCTGGTCGAGGTAGCCCGCACCTTCCGCAAGGAAGGCTTCCCGCTCGATTACATCGTGCAGGATTGGCAATATTGGGGAAGCGACAAGGATGGCACCTGGTCGGGGATGATCTGGAACCCCGAACGCTATCCCGATCCGGAGGGGATGACGCGCGCCGTCCACGACCTCAACATGAAGCTCATGATCTCTATCTGGCCGTCAGTGGGCAACGACACGCCGCTGGCAAAGGAACTGGACGAGCATGGACTGCGCTTCGAGCCGCTGCACTGGATTTCAAAGAAGGCCCGCGTCTATGACGCATACAGCCCCAAAGGGCGCGAAATCTACTTCAAGCACGTCAAATCGGGGCTGCTCGACAAGGGCGTGGATGCCCTGTGGATGGATGGAACCGAGGTGGAGGCCAGCTCCGCCATGTGGGATCCGCACTCCAATGTCGTCGATACCAAAGCGCTGGGCCGCAACGTCATGGGCGATTTTTCGCGCTATCTGAACCCCTACACCCTGCTGACGACACAGGGCACCTATGACGGACAGCGGGCGACGAGCGACAATCGCGTACTGACACTGACGCGATCGGCCTGGGCGGGAGCGCAGCGGACGGCGGCCGCATCCTGGTCGGGCGATACAATTGCCAGTTGGGATACGCTGAAGAAGCAGGTTGCGGGGGGCGTCAACGTCACCGTCACAGGCAATCCCTATTGGACGCAGGACATTGGCGGCTTTTTCGTCGACGATTTCCAGGGTGGCGAAAGGAACCCAGCCTACCGCGAACTGTTCGCTCGCTGGTTCCAGTTCGGTGCGTTCAATCCGCTGATGCGGGTGCACGGCACCAGCATCGAGCGCGAACCCTATATCTTCAAGGACATGGACCCGGCGATGTACAAATCGCTGCTGGATACAGTCCATCTACGCTACCGCCTGCTGCCCTATATCTACAGCCTCAGCGCAAAGGTGACCTCTGACGGATATACGCTGATGCGACCGCTGCCGATGGATTTCGCTGCGGACCCGGCGACCTACGACATCAACGACAGCTTCATGTTCGGCTCTTCCATGCTGGTCCACCCCGTGACCCGGCCCATGTACCACATCCTGCCGCCGCCGCCCGCAACGATACCCGCCGCGTATCTGCAAACCAGCGACGGAAAGCAGGGCCTGAGCGTCCAGTATTTTCAGGGCCGCAACTTTGACGAGCCAAGGGGTGCCCGGTCGGTCGACGAGCGGGTCGACCATATCTGGCCCGGGCCGCCGCTGGCGGAAATGCCGGCCGGGCTCACGGCCCTCACTGACTTCTCGGCGCGTTGGGAAGGTGAATTGCTCGCGCCCGAGGATGGAGAGTACGAAATCGGTCTTTCGGGCGATGACGGGTATCGCCTCTGTCTGGACGGCGAGAAAGTCCTTGAGGACTGGAAAGACGGCGGCAATCGCTATGCCGGCGTGAAGCGCACGCTGCGCAAGGGGCAACGCGTCCCCATCCGGATCGAATACTATCAAAGCGGGGGTGGCCGATCGCTGCAGCTGGCGTGGCGTACGCCAAGCGAGTTCCAGGCCTTGGCGGCCGCCAAACCCACGCGTGACCTGTCGATGACCACCTATCTGCCAAAGGGGGCGGAATGGTATGATTTCTGGACGAACCAACGCCATGCGGGAGGACAGACGGTCACGCGCGAAACGCCGCTGGACGTCATTCCGCTATATGTCCGCGCCGGATCGATCATCCCGATGGGCCCGGTGGTGCAATATGCGACCGAGAAACCCGACGCGCCGCTGGAGATCCGAATCTATCCCGGCGCGGATGGCAGTTTCATCATCTATGAAGACGACAACGAGACTTATGCCTATGAGCGCGGCCAGTCCGCGCGCTACGAACTGCGCTGGAACGATGCCAAGCGGGTCCTTTCGATCGGCGAACGCGAGGGCAGCTTCCCTGGTATGGTTCAGCAGCGCAAGCTCAACATCGTCCTAGTCGACAGCAAACAGCCCGGCGGAATAGCGGAAGCGCCGGCAGCGCGGACAATCACCTATGACGGGCGTGCAACGGTCTTGCGGTTCGCCAAGTGACGGGTACGGATCTGTCAGTCTTTGCAGGGATCGCATCACCGTATCCCCGGTGACTATGCAATCGCCAGATCGACCGAATTGTTTCGTCGCAAGATGTTGATTCGCTGAAGAATATCAGTCCGATATTGCGGTGATAGGACTGTGTCCACCGCGATAAAGCTGGCCGTTGCACTGCCATGCGACAGTTCAAGCCGAACATAGCCCTGGTGAAGATTGTCGGTCCACTCGATCTCTGGGTTGAAATCCGCGAAGGCCTTGTCGAGTTGGGCGGACGTCAACGCATCGAACCCGCTGCCCACAAAATCGCCTGGCGAGGAAACGCCTGCGGTGCCCAACTCGATGCCGACCAGCCTGCCCTCGCCATCGCCCAGCCGATTGGCCCAGAAACTGTGGCTGTCGCCGGTCAGGAACAGGAGATCGCCTGCACCTGCTTTCCGGCTGAGGTCATAGAGCCGCTCGCGGGCCCAGCCATAGCCATCCCACGTGTCAGGATAGAAGGGCAGCCTGTGCTTGCCTTTCCATGCCAGCGTCTGCGCTGCCTCAGGCAGGCCGGGCGTAGCCTCCGGATCTCCGACCAATCCCAGAGCGACGACATCTGGGACCTCGGTACGCGCAATCGGCATGGGATTGCCAATCAGGCGCCAGGGCTGCCCTGCGTCAACTGACGATCTGAGCGCAGCGGATAGGTCTCTCTCCAGTTCAGAGGCCAGCATGCGGCGGCCCGGTTCATTCACAGCCGCCATGACCGCATCATGCGTTGCATGGCCATGGTCCGAGAAATCGGCGTAGTCGATTTGCCTGGCACGCGCCGTGTGGCGGGTTTCAAGTGTATGCAGCATGGCCAGGTCGCCGAAATTGTAGCAGCGCCAGAACTGCTTACGGCTGCCTCCCTTGCGATCGAGCCACTCCGGCTCTCGCACGGGCATCCATTCGTAATAGGCCTGGATCGATGCCCTACGGCGGGAATGCCAGTCCCCCTCCGTTTCGGGTTGGTGGTTTTGGGCACCGCCCGTCCAGGGGTTGTTGGCGCTCTCATGGTCGTCCCAACATGCGAGCAAGGGATGCGCTGCGTGCATCGCCTGCGCTCCGGCATCTGTCTTGTACTGGGCATGGCGTTGACGGTAGTCGGCGAGGCTGACGATCTCGTTCGCGGGTTCATGCACACGCCCGATCTTGGCACCAAGATCTCCACCCCAGCCGCCTGCGCCATATTCGTAGATATAATCGCCAGTGTGCAGCACATATTCCACGCTGGCATCGCTCGCGATGGCGTCATAGGCGTTGAAGTAGCCGAATGGGTAGTTGGAGCAGGAGACAAGAGCGATGCCCAACCGGTCAAGCTTTCCCACTGGCAAGGTGCGCGTGCATCCGACGATCGAAACCGCGTTGCCAAGCCGGAAGCGGTAGTAATAGGTTGCACCGGAATTCAGCCCGGTTGCGAGCAGCTTCACAGTGTGGTCGCGGTCCGGCCCGGTAGCGTAGGATCCGCTCACCACCACTTCGCGAAATCCCAAGTCGCTCGCCACTTCCCAGACGACGTCCTGCTGACCCTCAGCCGTAATCCGGGTCCATAGAACGACCGATGTTGCATCGGGATCGCCGCTCGCCACGCCGTGCTGGAAGACAGGGCTGCCTGTTGCTTCACTCGCATTGGTTCGAAAGGGAAACGCGGCAGCAGCGGAAGAAGCAGCAAGCCCGGCAATGACACGGCGGCGATCCGCGGCAAATGAAGACATGGTCAGGTCTCCCTCGCATGAAATGCGCTAGGATTGATGCGCTAGAAAAGTTGCGGATAGGCGAAGGGCGGCCCGAAAATCCGGACCGCCCCCGCGCCCAAAGTCCAATCAGAAATCGAGCGTCGCGGTGAAGACCACCGTGCGCGGCGCGCCGATCCACGCACCACCACCCGAAATGCCACCAAGATAGTCTTCGTCGAAGATATTGTTGACGACGAGACTGAGATCGATCCCTTTGAGCATGTCGGCAATTTCTTCGCCGCGCACGCCAATGTAGGCATCTACAGTGAAGTAGCCTTCGGCGACAAAGCTGTTGGCGATATTGACGAAACGATCGCCTGTCTGCTTGCCCGAGATGCCTGCGCGGAATGGTCCGTAGTTGTAGTCGAGCCCGGCAACAAACATGTTCTTGGCGATGCCCGTCACACGATTGCCCGGGATGATCCCGACAGCCGCATCGACCAGCGGATCGCCCGTGCCCTTATAGGTGGCATCGATATAGGTATAGCTGGCAAAGCCGGAGAGACCGGGAACAATCTCAGCATTGACCAGCAGTTCGAACCCTTCGGAATCGATACCACCCGCGTTGAAATATGTACCGTTGGTGCCGATCAGATAGTCCGGTCCCGCATCGGTGTTGGCGGCCAGGAAGATGATCCGGTTGTCGAACTTGGTGTTGAAATAGACCGCCGAAGCCTGAACACGGCCGCTGCTATATCGCACGCCGGCTTCCCAGTTTTCGCTCGTTTCTGGCTCAAGCAGGTCGAGGTCCGCATTGGGCCGCTCCAGGATCTCGTCACCCAGCGCCTTGTAGTTTTCGGCATAGCCGGCAAACAGGTCGAGACCGGGCATGGCTTCGATCTGGACACCGCCAGACAGCAGGATGTCGGATGTCTTGCTGAGTGAGACGTTCGGCGAGGCGCCGAAATTGTCTTCGCGCTCAACTTCGTTATGGAACTGCTTGATGCCGAAGGTTGCGGTGACCGGACCAAAGGTGACCTCGTCTTCCGCGAACCACTTGAAAGTGCTTTGCGGGTATTCGCGGTCGTATTGGCGCCAATAGGCGGGGTTTTCATATTCGAACCCGACCCGCGTATCGACGATCTGGTGCCAGTCGCGATGCTCCTTGCGCTTCCCGTCTTCGTACCAAATGCCGCCGCGCAGCTGGTTGTCGACGCCGCCAAAACTCGCCGTCCACGAGGCATTGGCAGTGAAACCATAGCGGTCCTTCTCGTAATGCGTGTGGCGATACGACTGAGCGCCGATCGCACCTGCAGCGTAGCAGGCCGGATCGTACTCGGGGCCGGCTCCGCCATAGGGGAAGGTAATCGAAGAGACGCAACCGGGCGTGGCGGTGAGCGCGACGCCATTGCCGTCGATGAAGTAGATGCGGCCAATCGGGCTGCCGCCCATGATCGTGCTGTTGCCGGTGATCTCGCTTTCCGCTCCGCCCATGTCGTCCACGACGTCGACGATATAGGGCGGGACCCAGTCGCCGCGCCCCTTGTTGTGATGATAATAGGCCGCCGCACTAAGTTCGACCGCGTCGAGATCTGCTTCCGCCTTGAGATAGGTAAATGCGTTCTCCCGCAGCGTGGACCAGCCCTTGCGATAGCTCTGGTCGATATAGGGGATACCCGACCATTCGGCAGTCAGTTGGTCCCACTCGGGATAGGCCGCGAAATCGGCTGCGCTGAAGACGCGCTGGTAGTTGTCTTCTTGCGTGTCGTCATAGCTCGCATAGCCCGAAATTCGAACCAGGCCCGGCTCGGCGACGAATTTGGCCGCGATATGATCGCGCTCGTTTTCCGCCGCGTTGTTGATCCAGTCGGTCGCTTCCTGGTGCGAAGCGGAGACCCACGCCTTCACACCGCCCAGATCGCCCGTGTCTGCTCGCACATAGAATCGCTTCGCATCGTTTTCGCCAAGTGAAGTCGAAAATCGGATGCGGCTGTCATCGAGCGGATCGGAGGTGCGGAAGTCAAGCGTTCCGCCCAGCGCCTCGTTTGAAAGCGAGCCGATGTCCGCAGTGCCCTGGCTGACCGCGACCGAACCGATGTTCATCGTGTCGATATAGCGGTTCGCCTTCGAGCCGCCGCCATAGTTGGAGCCGCCGTTGGGAAGGCCATCGATCGTGATGCCGACTTGCTGCTCGTCCAGATTGGTCTGGAATCCTCGCAGCGCGACCGTCGTCGACCAATCGTCGAACCCGAATGTATCGCCTTCCTGCACCTGCACGCCGGGCAGGTTGTCGATCATGGACAGCGGCGACGTGAGCGGAGTCTGCTGCAACATCATCGGCTCTGTGGTGACGTTGTTGGTGTAAGCCGCCTTGACGCCGGTAACGATGATCGTTGTTCCGGCATCCACTGCTGCTTCGTCGGTCTCCGAATCTTCGGCATGCAAAGGAGCATGGAAGGTCAGAATGGCCAGGCTGGCGCCGAACAGCGCCGATTTTCCTTTGGGTACAGATCGCATTTTGGAAACCCCTCATCTTGTGTTTCAGGGGCCGCCACTATTGTGCGAATGCGAAGGCGTTGTTGCGGTGCAATAAATGTTTAGTGACAGTGTTACTGCGCAGTCTCGGTTGGATGACCGGTTAATGACTGCAATATGCCGAGTTGGTGCGGTTCGAGCTCACAATGGGCATCTCGCCAATGGTTTTGCGGTTTCTCTATCTTGGATGGCCAAAGATCGGGCCGGTAGCGGACAGGCGGATCAAAGCGGAAGCCCCTCAGGCAAATTCGGGATCAGGCTAGCCCGGATCGTTGCCGGCAGTTCCATAGCATTGATAATTCGTGAAAATTGTACCTGTCAGGCGCTGATAGGCAAGGTGGGCCAACGCTCGCTGATGGTGCCGCCTTCATAGATCGCGATATCGCCAAACTGCAGCAGCAGCGCCTCGCTCTGGTCGGGGCGATAGAACACCGTGTCGCCGGGCTGGAGATCAATCCGGTGCGATCCGGTCAGCAGTTCCTGGTTCGATGAACGACCGAACAGCGAGGAATATTGCAGCCCCGGAGGGGAGACGGGTTGCGCCAACCAATGGCCGCCATGAACGAAGAACCCGCGCTCCGTGTTACGGTCGAACCAATGCATCGGGCCTGACAGCGGTTCGATCCCTGGCAGTTTCATATCGCCGTCACGCTTCAGAACGGGCGTAGCGATGAAGGCCGCGGCGGTGAGATCAGCCAACTCATCATAATCGAAATCGCCCGGCTTTACGAAGGCAGAGCCGACCGAGACTTCGTTCGCTACGGTCCCCCTGCAATGGCGACGGAAGGTCGGGCTGCCCGCGGCATTGAGCGTCAGCGAGCGCGGGTCAACCACTCCGGCATCGGCCAGTGCTGCAATGGCGTTGGAATAGGCGCCTTGCGACGCTTCATAGGCACTGTCGGGCGAAGGCATCTTGGGGACATGCGGATCATATCCCATCAGCCCGGCAATACTGACGTCTTCGGCCTGTGCCTTGCGCGCTGCATCTGCCAGCACAGCGGTTTCGGCGAAACCGCCGCGATGAAGGCCGACGTCAATCTCGAAGCTCACCTTCAGCGGTACGCTGCGCGTCCTGGCGGCAGCGGTATATTCTCTGAGCCGCAGCGGGGTGTCGATCAGCCATTGGACGCGGCCCGCAGTTTCGGCCCCGACACCTTCGACGACGCGGACAAACTCGCTGACCGGCAGCGGCTTGCCCATGAGATAGCTCGCCCGGGGATGAAGCGGAGCGAGCTGGAGCAGCATTTCAGCGCTGAACACCATCATCCGGTCATGCCCCATGCCCTGCATCACATGGGCAAGCAGTTGCGGAGAGGGTAGCGATTTGGCGACCACTCTTAGCGGCAGCCTGGATGCATCGGTGGTCTTTCGAATTGCGGCGATATTGGCATCGAGACGCGCACGGTCGATTACCAGTGTCGGCCGCATAAGGTCGGCCTCGCGCAGCGCCTTCGCCAGCCCGGAGAAATAGGGATCGTGCATTCCGCCTCCCATTGCTGGACGTGCCAGCATCGTACCTATCCCTGCGACAGCAAGAGTGCCGCCACCGATCAGCATGGTCCTGCGTGAGAGCTTAGGCATTGCCGAATACCTTCAAAAGGAAGGGGTTGAGCATCCGGCCATGCGGGTCGAGCGATTTGCGCACCGCCATCGCCTCTCCGAACATCGGATAAAGTGCGGCCAGTTCGGGCGCAGCGAGCGAATGGAGCTTGCCCCAATGCGGCCTTCCGCCCGCCTCGCGAAACACCGGTTCGATCAGGCGGAACATCCAGTCATGCGCTTCCTTGTAATAGGCATGGACCGCAATCGACCCGCATTCCCGCCCATAAAAAGGTGAGAGCCAGGCATCGTCAGGCGCGATGATACGCGCTTCGATCGGGAAGAAAACATCCTTCGCCTCATGCTCGATCCGCGCGATTACTTCGCGCAGTGCAGCAACCTGATGCTCGATCGGCAAGTGATATTCCATTTCCTTGAACCGCACTGGCCGCGAATTGGCGAGCAGTTTCCAACCCTCGTCGATGGCGATTTCAGGCGGGGTCTGGTCAAGGAAATGCGCAGCAAAGCGGCGGCGCAGCGCCGGGGTGAACTCGAACATGTCGCGCAGGCTTTTCAGCTCCATCAGCACGTCGGTATCAGCATCGGGGCCGCGCGGCATGACCGGCTCGGTCGTGACATCATGGGTCACCAGCGCCGACTTGCCGGTGAAAGGAAGAACAAGGAATTCGGCATTGCGATGCTCGCTGGCGAGTGTGGGCCAATCATTGAGCATGGTCTCTGTATCAACCACGCGGACCGTCTTCTTCACCCGGCTGAGAGGCCAGTTCTGCAATGTTACCTGGCTCAGCACGCCAAATGCGCCAAGCCCGACGCGGGCGGCGTTGAATACCTCTGGCCGCTCGTCAGGGCTGCATTCGATCACGGAGCCGTCAGGTCCGACCAGTCGCATGGCTATGACGCGGCCATGAAGCGCAGGCACCCCCTTGCCGGTGCCGTGTGTCCCCGTTGCCAGCGCCCCGCCAAGCGTCTGCTTGTCGATATCGGGAAGGTTGATCATCTCCTGCCCGATGCCCGCCAGCGCGGGGCCAAGGGCGGAAAGCCTGGTGCCCGCGCCGACAGTGGCGGTAACGGACTCGCCGTCGCTTTCGGCGATACCACTCAGATGGTCCAGCGATAGCAACGTACCTTCGGTCGGGACGATGGCTGTAAAGCTGTGACCCGCGCCGACAGGGCGGATCGGTGTTGGGACGCCAGGTAGCAGCATCGCCAGTTCCGCTTCGTCAGCGGGTGCGGCGCGGCGCGCGGGATAGGCGTGCTCAAGGCCCGACCAATTGCTCCAGAGGGCGCGGCCTTGGCTATCGATTGGCGGAAGGGAAGCGGGTTCGCGATCACGCCATGCCACACGGCCAGCCAAGCCACCGGCACCCACCGCAATCGCTGCAGCCGAACCGAGCAGGATATTGCGCCGCGTCGTCATTGCTCATGCCCTGCCATGAAGCGGATGAGCGCCTTGAGATCCTCTGGCGTGCATTCGAAGCATTGTCCGCCCGCAGGCATACCCTTGATCCCGCCCATGGCGCTGGCGAGCAACGCGTCCTCACCCTTGGCCCAGCGCGGGTTCCAGGCTGCCAGGTCCCCGGTGAGCGGAGCTTGCGCGTCCTTGACCGTGTGGCAGGCCTTGCAAGAACCTTCGTAGAGTGCGGCAACGCGCGGGTCGGACGGGTTGAGGGCTGCGCTTTCCGCTTCGGTCAGCGGTGGCGGCGGCATTTCGGTATCCCCGCAGGCCGCGAGTGCCATTGCCAGCAAGGGTGCGCATGCACGCATCGTAGAATCCCTCCAAAAACCTCTTGCAGTTTTATAGTCATCGCTATATTTTAAGTCAACGGCAATTCAGATGGCGCGAAAACCCACCCAAAAGCGAGCAATCGCCACCTATGAACGGCTTCTCGATGCCGCCGGGGTGCTGTTGGAAGAACTGGGTGTAGAGCGGATTTCGACCAATCTTGTCGCCGAACGCGCCGGGGTAAGTCCGCCGACACTCTACAACTACTTTTCCGATAAATATGACCTGCTGGCCGCACTTGGTGCGCGGCTGATGGAGCAACAGAACGCGCTGGTGCTGCTCGATCCTGAACAGGATGAGGCAGCGCTGGCGGAATCGCTGGTCGAGCATGTGCGGGTCACGCTGGCGCATCCGGGCGGTCCATGGGTGATGCGGATGTTGCGAGCTGTGCCGCAACTGGCGAAGGTGCGTCTGGCTTCGCACCACGCCGTTTCATCTCAGCTTGCTGAGACGCTCCTGGAACGCGATCCCTCGCTGGGCCGCGCCACTGCTGAACGGCGCGCGCGACTGGCAGTCGAGTTCGGCTATGCTGCCATCGAAATGGTGTTTGACGAGGACGGACAGGATACTGACGCGATCATGCGCGACACCGCCAGGACCATCCGGGCCTTGCTTGGCTTTACGGCGCTCGAGCAACCCTGCCGCATGAATTGACAATCAATACAATCGACACCGGCGATGGGTGCTGCAAACTTGCAGCCTGCAAGACGAACAGCCTTGCAATCAGTAGATCGAGAATATGATGATTGAGGCAATTATGTTCCAACCGACATGCGCGGCTATAGGACCTGCGAGACGCATATCCCGCCACCAGTAGATCGCGCTCAACAGCAGCCCGCCGAAGAACCCGGTATCGACGATGCCGGCCCAGCCCTGATAGCCATGGCTGAGGGCGAACAGTACGATCACGATGGCGGTGGCAAGTACGCGAGCCGTCGTGCCCGCTTTAAAGGCAATCGCGATACCGCCGAGCAGCAGCCCGCGGAACAACAGTTCTTCGCTGGTCGAACCGAGCAGCGCGAGCAGCAACATGCCGAAAAGTCCCGGGTAGGTCTCGCCGATCTGTGCGGCATTCGCCACGATGTCGCTTCGCCCCGCTCCGCCAGTCGCCGGAATGATCACGGCAAACTGCACTACTGCAAACAGGACGGCAATCATCAGCCCGACGAGGACATCCGACCGGATGCAATGCGAAGTCCACCCTATCTCCGCAGGGCGAATACCCGCGAGTCGAAGTGCCAGAATAATGACGCCGCCGCCGAGGATGAGCTCCGCCGCGCCAAGCATTGCGAAACGTGTCCCCGAGGTCAGTCCCCATACACCAACCAGAAAAAAATCTGCCGCGATCGCCACTGCGTACCACGCGAGGAGACCGAACAAGATGGCTGCAAGCTGACGAAATCTCTTCATAACTGTGTTGCATGAGCATAACACAGAGCGGCAAGCAACCCACGAAGGAACTTCAGCGACTTCAGAAGGTACACCTCCTGGGCCATTTGCAGGGCTGGTCAGCAACATCTGGCAATTGGCGATCACGCGCTTCCTGATGGGCGCTGGCGAAGCGACCAGCACCGCTCCGGCCAATTCGGTCATCGCCGACTATTTTCCGGCAGACCGGCCATCGTCTGAAAAGTGCCCTGGGCTGATCTTACTCAGCCCTTCTTTCCCTCTGAATTAGCACGTTGCGAACTATCTGGTCGAGAACAGTTCCCAGAAGCTCCTGCTGCTCGACACCGATATCTTCGAGGATCGCTTGAAGATATTCCCTGCGCTTCTCGCGGATCGTTTCAAACATGCCTGTTCCATGAGCCGTCAAGTTAAGAATAAACCGCCTCTTGTGGTTCTTGTCAGCTTCGCGGGAAACAAACTTCGCATCCTCTAGCTTCCCAACCGCACGGCTGATTTCCGCCCGGTCAATCTCGGCCGCACGGCCGATCATGCTGGCGGTGCATGGTCCTGAAATGCCGATGAAGGCCATTACTCGCCACTCGGCAAGTGAGATGCCAAACTCCTCGCCCAGCATGCGCGCAGTGTCGCGGTCGATCATCTTCGCGAGCAACAGGAGGCGGTGCGACAAGTGCTCGGTCGAGAAAGCATTCCAACTCTCTGGCAAATCCATTTCGCTGGGGTGACTCCCGCGAGATCAAAAAGCAAGCCGGATAGTGTTGACTAATCAACTCTTATCGGCGCATAGGCATGCAATGACCGAGCAGCATCCCTTCATGCCTCGACTGGAACACGCCTTTTCGATCTCGATCGAATTGTCGCGCCCATTCTGGGTCAAGCCGACCAGCAGGGGAGAAACGCGTGCTGCGATTTACGCTTCATCGGGGGTAGTCGAAGGCCCGAGACTCAATGGCCGAGTGATCCCGATGTCAGGCGGCGACTTCCCGCTGACGCGTGACAACGGCGTGATCGATTTCGACGCACGCTATCTGCTCGAAGCCGACGATGGCGCAATCATCTACCTTGAAAATCGCGGCTATCGCTGGGCACGCAATACGGAGATTGCGGAAGCCATGCGCCGCAATGAAGACACTGCCTTCAACGACTACTACATGCGCGTCACGCCGAAATTTGACGCACCGGCTGGTCCGCACGAGTGGATGTCCAAACACGTCTTTGTGGGCGTGGCGGAGAAATTGCCGGGCGCCAATCGCATCCACTACTTCGTCGTGTTGTAATGCCCGCGGATCGCCACGAATGGATCACTCGCCCAGGTGTCGATCCGTTCAGCGCACCTCGCAAGCCTCCATTGCCCCCTGCCGAATACGATCGGCGGATCGAACAGGGCCTGATGATCGAGCGCAATCGAAGCATCACCCTTCGCGACGGGACCGAGATATACTGCGATCTCTATCGGCCGATGGATGCTCAACGCGATGTTCCAATCCTCCTGGCATGGGGCCCCTATGGAAAGCACGCGCTGAGCAACGACGTCTTTTGGCCGCGATCTGGCGTCGATCCGTCTTGGCTTTCAACGCTCACTCCTTTCGAAGGACCAGATCCAGTGTGGTGGGGCGCAAGAGGCTACGGTGTGGCCGTTGTCGATCCGCGTGGGGCGTGGCTTTCAGGAGGCAACTTCCATCACAATGGTGCCCAGGAAGCGCAAGACTGCGCCGATACGATCGAATGGCTAGGTTGCTTGCCCTGGGGCAATGGGCGTGTGGGAATGAGTGGTGTCTCCTATCTCGCAGCGATCCAGTACTATGTCGCGCCATTGCGACCCGAACCCCTTGCAGCGCTGAACCCGTGGGAAGGTTTCTCCGACTGGTACCGCGAGTTTGCCTATCATGGCGGGATACCCGAAACGAACTTCCTGCCGCGCGCATCCGACAACATCCGTTTTTCGCTCAACCGGACCGAGGACACATGGGAAAACGCCCAAGCGCACCCGCTGTTCGATCATTTCTGGCAATCGAAAGAACCGTTGCTCGAAGCGATCGTCCAGCCTGCCTATGTGGTGGCGAGTTGGTCGGACCAGGGATTGCATCTGCGCGGCAGCATTGAAGCCTGGCGGCGGATGGCAAGCAAAGACAAATGGCTGGACATCCACGGTCAAAAAAAATGGGCGCACTATTACCTCGACCAAAGTCGCAAACGCAGATTTGCATTCTTCGAACATTTTATGCGCGACAGACCAACGACGGTCGAAAGCTGGCCAAAAGTCCGGATCGAAGTCCGGGACAGCCACGGCACTGCCTGCGAACGCGCGGAATCCGAATGGCCGCTGGCGCGCACTATCTACCGTGAGTTCTATCTCGACACTGCCAGGGGGACGCTTTCCATCGAACCTGCCGCACCCTCCGAGTTGCGCATGGATGCAGTCGAAGGCGTTACCACATTCGATCTGCGCTTCGACCAGGAAACCGAGATCACTGGACATGCTGCGCTGACCCTCTGGGTCGAAACTGAAAGCAGCAACGACATGGATCTGTTTGTCGCACTGCAGAAGCTCGATGAGCGAGGGAATGAAGTCGGCTTCACCTTCTACGCGTTCTACGAAAACGGGCCGATCGCGCTTGGATGGCAGCGTGCGAGCCATCGAGCGCTCGACGACTTGGCATCAACACCCGAAAGACCAATCCATCCCCATGATCGAGAGCAATTGCTCGAACCAGGAGAATGTGTGGAGGTCGCAGTGGAAATCTGGCCCTTTTCCACCACCTTCAAGCCCGGGGAAACGCTGCGCCTAGTGGTAGCGGGAAGCGATATCTATCGCCCGGAAGAAGGTGTGATGCTACCCTTCCCACTGCACGAGAATACGCGCAACAAGGGCGTGACCATATTGCGAAGCGGTGGCCGGCATCCCTCCCGCCTCTGCCTGCCATTCGTACCGCCACAGGAAGGCGCATGACGAGCCTTGCCGATTGCAGCACCGGACGTGTCATCCAATGACATTCCCGATGTCACCCACCTAGACCTCGGCTAAGATCAATGGTTTTGTTGATGGGCCAACACGAAGGTGAAAGAGCTATGTCTGACAGCCCACGAGGCTCCGCATTGCGGCTCATATTCCTGCTCAAAACGATCGCTTCCGGGCCGCACCATTTCTTGCTTGCGGAACTGGCCGAGTCGACGAAGCTGCCAAAGAGCACTCTGCACCGCCTACTACAAAACCTTGTCCAGACGGGCCTTGTCGAACGGGGCCGCGGCCAGAGCTATCGCCCGGGCCGTGAACTCTATCTTCTCGCCTCCCAGCTTGTAAGTCGCTTCGACCTCGCGCGCAGCGCCCAGCCCTTCCTTCATGCGCTGGTGGAGAAGTGGCAGGAGACCGCCGTAGTTTGCGCCTACAGCCCCGCCGACCATCTGGCGACCATTCTTCGCACCGTACAAACCGACCACCCGCTTCGCTTTGCTGTCGAACAAGGCTCGCGGTTCGAACTTGCCTGGGGCGCATTGGGTCGCTCCATGCTGGCCTTCCTTTCTTCCGGCGAGGTCGAGGCAATCCTGCGCGAGGTCAAGACCGGCCCGCTGAGCGGGAAACCGCGGCCGCGGAGGGAAGAGATGCAAGATATCCTCGAGGAAATACGGCGCGACGGATATGCGCGATATTTCGACGGGGGGTTCGATATCGCTGGTGTAGCTGCCCCAATTTTCGGTGCTGACGATGAAGTCTTGGGTTGCATAGGCATGACAATGCCAAGCAGCCGCTTCCAGCCGGATCTGGAAGACGAACAGGCCCGATCAGTCCGGGAAGCCGCCCGCAAACTGAGCGAGATGGCGAGGATTTGCTACAGCTAGGACGACTGCCTCCAGTCGTTACAATTCCGTATTATGGAATTGTCTTTCGATAAATCGGAATCAAGTTGACTGTTGATCTATCAACATGTCCAATCGCGCGACAACGATCCAAAGTTCGAATCTTAGGGGAGGATTACGAATGCGTTTTTCGACATCCGCATTGCATTGGACTGTGTCTTCGGTTGCTTTGGCGTTCGCTGCGCCCACGCTGGCACAGACAGACGAGACCGATGATGACCGTGCAAGCGAGATCATTGTAACGGCACAATTCCGTGAGCAAAATCTTCAGGATACGCCGATTGCAATTACCGCGCTCAATGCTGAAATGATTGAAGCACGTGGACAGGAGGCGCTCGATGAAATTGGCACTTCTGCCCCCAATGTGACGCTGCGCGAAGCGCCTGCCACCTACGGCCCGGCTGTTGTCGCATACATCCGCGGAGTCGGTCAGCGCGACACGACATTTGCGCTGGAACCCGGTGTCGGAATCTACATCGACGACATCTATTTCCCGACACTGCACGGATCGATGATCCAACTTGTCGACCTCGAACGGGCCGAAATCCTGCGCGGCCCACAGGGAACGCTGGCGGGCCAGAATTCGATCGGCGGCGCAATCAAACTCTACTCGAAAAAGCCGACGGGGTCGGGCGAAGGATACGTGCAAGCGACCTACGGTTCTTACAACCGGATGGAACTGCGCGCAGCGGCCGACTTTGCTCTGGCCGATGGATTGTTCGCGCGCATCTCAGGCACTGGTGCGCAAAGTGATGGTTACATCAAGCGCTATGATTATGCCTGCTCGCATCCGGGCACTCCGATCCCGACGAGCATCAAGACGCCGAGCGACAACTGCAAGCTGGGGACCAGCGGCGGCAAGGAATATCTGGCCGGGCGGCTCGCGTTGCGCTGGGAACCTAGCAGCAGCGTCACCGTGGATCTGGTCGGCGATATCGTCGAAGACGATAGCGAGACGAGCGCCAGCACCTTGCTCTATGTCGGAAGATCGGCCGCTCCGGGTACGGATCTCCCCGGCTCCACCACCGCTCCAGCATATGTCCTGAATGGTGTACAATACGGCACAGCCGCCGGGTCACCATTCATCTCATATTCCCCTTACGGGAACTATGCGCTCGATAGCTTCAGCAGTAGTCCGTACATCAACTACGAGAATTTTGCTGACCTCAGCCCTCGAGATGGCAGCCCTCCCTATCAGGCACCACTCACTGCGGCAGTCGACAGTTGGGGGCTGTCACTCAACGTCGCTATAGAGTTGAGCGACAGCCTCAACCTGACGTCGATCACGGGATATCGCGAGTATGACGGGCTTTATTCCACTGGCGAAGGTTCACCCTTCACCAACACCAGCCAGATAAATCGCATCTTCAACGAACAATTCAGTCAGGAACTGCGCCTGTCCGGAGAGATCGGCGACGCGTTCAATTTCACCATCGGTGGCTTCTATTTTGACAAGAAGAGCCGCAATGCATCTTACATTGGCCTCTCAAGTTTCGCGTTCACCGAAGAAAATCACATTCCGGCAGAGACGATCGCAGCCTTTGCCAATGTCGAAATTCGGCCCACTGACAGCCTGACACTGGTTGGCGGCGTTCGCTATACGGATCAGGAGAAGACCTTCAAATACGGTCGCTTCGGCGTGCCCGGGTCTGACGGTACGCTCAACGGATCGGGCTTCCCTCCCGGCTCCCCCGGAACCGATGGTGCCGCTCCATTCCAGGTGGCCCCGCTCAACGGACGCGAAGAAACTTTCAAGGGAGATCGCTTCGACTATCGCGCGGTGGCTCAATACCGGTTCACCGACGATATGATGGGCTATGTACAGTTCTCGACCGGCTTCAAGGGAGGAGGCATCAACCCCCGCCCCTTCTTCCCGGCTCAGGCTTTGCCGCACAACCCGGAAACCCTCGATGCCTATGAAGTCGGCTTGAAGAGCAGCCTGTTCGACCGCAGGTTGCGATTGAACGCCGCCGCGTTTCTCAACAAATATAGCGACATATTGGTTACAACCAATGTCTGCCCTTTGCCTGGCGCACCGCCTGCACCATGCGCCCTGCCGCTTAACGCGGGCAAGGCGGACGTAAAGGGCTTTGAGCTGGAGTTGAATGCCGAGCCGGTCGACGGCTTCTTGCTGGATGCTTCGCTCGCCTATCTCGATTTCGACTACAAGAACATCAACGAGGTCGCGGCGACGTCCGGTATCGGAATTGAAGACAACGGCCAGTACATCCAGCAGTGGCAGTGGTCGATCGGCGCGCAATATGTCCTTGATCTTGGCGATTCAGGAACATTGACGCCGCGCATCGATGTCACCTTCGAAGACGATTTCGATCGCAACGCGAACAATGTGGACGCGGCGACTGGTTCAAAGGACATCTTCGGGCACATCGACAGCCGGGTGCTTGTCAATGCAAGGCTGAGCTATCGTTCACCGGGCGAGGATTGGGAGATCTCTCTCGAAGGAAAGAACCTCACCGACAAGCTCTACTACACCGATGTCTTCGACAATCGCGGCTCGACGCAGTCCATCCAGGGCACGCCCGGCATGCCACGGACTTTTGCGGTGACGCTGAAGTATCTCTTCGGCCGGTGAGGACAAAGAAATCGCTATGACCACGACCACTCAAATCAGGACCGGCGGCACGATCGTCGCCGGTCTGCCATTTCCTGAGTTCCGGCACATTGCCGTCCAGCCAATGACCGGCGCATGCGGTTGCGAGATATCGGGCGTCGATTTGCGCGAACCGCTATCCGATTCCGTGCTCGAAGAGGTGATGCAAGCGTTCAACCATTTCGGGGTGATTGTCTTTCGCCACCAGGACATCACTCCCGAACAACACAAGGCCTTCTCCAGATACTTCGGCGAACTCACCGAACTGCCGCAGGCTCCAACCTATGGCAATCACGAGGACATGCAGGAAGTACGCCGCGAGGCGGACGAGCCCGACAGCGTCGTGCCGAGCTTCGAGACCTTCCATGTGGACAGCCCATTCCTGCCGCGCCCGCCCAAGTGCATTATCATGCGTGCGCTCGACGTCCCACGCTTCGGCGGCGACACCGCGTTCTCAAACGCGTATCTCGTCTATGAAGATTTGTCCGACGCGATGAAGGAACTGCTCGAAGGGCTTCAGGTTGTCTATTCGGGCAAGCACATCTGGGCCAATAACGAGAAGTTGCCACCCGAACGAAGGCTTCGGCTCCGCGATCACCACCAGTTTACAGAGGACCAGCTCGAAAGCGCGCATCCTGTCGTAAGGGTCAACCCGGAAACAGGGCGCAAGGGCCTCTTCGCCACCACTTCCTATTTTCAGAGGTTCGTCGGCTGGTCGCAGGAAGAAAGCCGGGTCCTGCTCGATCATCTGCAGGGCCTGTTCCAGCGGCTCCATTACCATTGCCGGGTAAAATGGGAGAAGGATACGCTGATCGTCTGGGACAATCGCTTCACCTTGCATCGCGGCGTGCACGATTATGCCAACGAGCGTCGCCACCTCATCCGCACCACTGTTATCGGCGAACGTCCAATCGGCCCCAAAGACTGAGGCGGCCGGAATGAAGACGAGCGAGGCGATCGCCGAAATTCTGCGCCGGGAGGGAATCGATACTCTGTTTGCCTATCCACGCAATGCGGTGATTGAAGATGCTGCCAAGGCGGGCATCCGACCGATCATCGTGCGGCAGGAAAGGACCGGCCTGCATATGGCCGATGCCCTAAGTCGAATGACGCGCGGCAGGCGTCTTGGTGCTTTTGCCATGCAACACGGCCCCGGAACCGAGAACGCATATGGCGGAGTAGCCCAGGCCTTTTCCGAAAGTGTGCCGATCCTGGTGATGCCGATGGGGTATGCGCGGCGCCTCGCGCATGTTCCCGGAAACTATAATGCCGCGCGATCGATGCTCGACATCTCCAAGAGTTGCGAGGCACTGAATTTGGCGTCCGAGGTTGCACCTGTGCTTCGGCGCGCCTTTACCGCTTTGCGCAACGGGCGCGGCGGTCCGGCTATAGTTGAGCTGCCCTGGGACGTGCTGGCAGAAGACGTTGGCGACGATGTCGACTACCGACCGGTTGCGACGTCGCGCTGTGCGCCCGACCCGCAATCTATCGATGAAGCCGCACGATTGCTGGTCGAGGCAAAACGCCCTGTGATCCATGCGGGACAGGGCGTGCACTGGGCCGAAGCCTATTCAGAGCTCAAGCAACTGGCCGAGCTTCTGGCCGCACCCGTTTCGACCAGCCTCGAGGGCAAGAGCGCATTCGACGAGACCCATCCGCTTTCGATCGGATCCGGCGGAGCGGCAATACCCGGCCAATTGCGCCATTTCCTCGATCGTTCCGATGTCATCCTCGGGATCGGCTGTTCATTTGCTGAAACTGCATTCGGCGTCTCCATGCCACAGGGAAAATGCGTGATCCACGCAACGCTTGATCCCCGTGATTTCAATCGTGGTGTCGAGTGCACAGTGGCACTGGCAGGCGATGCCAAGCTGACCCTGGCCGCACTGGTCCAGGCGGTACGCAGCCGTCTGGCCGCGACCCGTGACGCTACCGAAGTCGCTGCGGAAATTGCAGACGTCGAAACGCAATGGATGAAAGACTGGCTGCCTCTGCTCGAAGCGGAGGACGCGCCTCTCTCCCCTTATCGCGTGCTTTGGGACCTCCAGCACACTGTCGATGTCGCAAACACGATAATCACCCATGATGCCGGCAGCCCGCGCGACCAACTCAGCCCATTCTGGAAATGTACGCAGCCGCTAACATACATCGGCTGGGGAAAATCGACACAACTCGGCTATGGTCTGGGGTTGGCAATGGGAGCAAAACTCGCCTGCCCGGATAAGCTTTGCATAAACGTTTGGGGTGACGCCGCAATCGGCTTTACCGGCATGGACTTCGAGACTGCCGCGCGCGAAAGATTGCCCATTCTTTCAATCCTGCTCAACAATTCGGCAATGGCGATCGAACTTGATGTGATGCCCGAAGCAACCGAACGATTCCGCGTCACGGATATTTCGGGCGACTATGCAGCTTTCGCCCAGTCGCTTGGCGGGTACGGCGAACGCATTGAAAAGCCAGAGGACATAATCCCGGCTATCCGCCGCGGGATTGCCGCCGTCAAAAGCGGGACACCGGCACTCCTCGAGTTCATCACTGGGAAGGAAAAGCGTGCAAGCCGCATCTGACAGCGTGGTCGCTTGTGAGGAACAGCAAGGG
Source organism: Altererythrobacter sp. (assembly GCF_050299635.1). Lineage (NCBI taxonomy): Bacteria > Pseudomonadati > Pseudomonadota > Alphaproteobacteria > Sphingomonadales > Erythrobacteraceae > Altererythrobacter > Altererythrobacter sp. The sequence continues at coordinate 42,504 of NZ_JBNKWF010000006.1, read as the reverse complement.
CATTCAGCCTGGCCTTGGGCGGCCAGCTGGCCGCTCGCAATCCTGACGCTGGTCTCGGTCTTCAATTACCTCGACCGTTCGCTGCTTGGCCTGGCGCTCCCGGCGATCAAACAGGAAATGGAAGTTTCGGATACAGCGTTGGGGCTGGTTTCTGGCCTTGCATTCGTGGTGATTTACTCCCTCGTTGGAATACCAATCGCCTGGGCTGCCGACCGCTATAACCGACGCAATATCATTGCCGCCGGTCTGGCGTTCTGGAGCATCATGACCGCAGTCACCGGGCTGGTCAGCAACATCTGGCAATTGGCGATCACGCGTTTCCTGATGGGCGCTGGCGAAGCGACCAGCACCGCTCCGGCCAATTCGGTCATCGCCGACTATTTTCCGGCAGACCGCCGCCCGCTTGCCCTCGCGATCTATGGAACTGCGGCGACCATTGCCTACGCCATCTTCTTTCCGGTCGCGGGCTGGATCACGGAAAACTATGGCTGGCGAACCATGTTCATGGCTGCTGGCGCACCAGGCATAGTCATCGCGATCATGTTCGTTCTGACGGTGCGCGAACCGCCTCGGATTGCCAAGCCTGAAACGAAGAAGGTTTCTGCCTTCAGTTCAATGGGGAACGATTTGGCCGGATTGTTCTCCAACCGCTGCTTCGTCTGGATCTTCGCGGGCGTGACATTCATGGGAGCGAATGTCTGGGCAGCGGGTGCCTGGACGCCGACTTTCTTTGCGCGCGTCCACGATATGGGCATGGGCCAAGCCTCAGCCATCATCGGTCCGGCAAGGGGAATTCTAGGGGCTGCCGGCATTCTGATCGGCGGGATCCTGGTCGATCGGATTTCCTCTGCTCACCTGCCTTGGCGCATCGGCGTGCCTGCCATCGCCTGTTTCCTGGTCGGCCCCGCAGAAGCCCTTTTCCTGCTAGGCGATACTACGTCAATGTGGTTCCTGGGATTTGCCCTCACCAGCTTCTTTACCTTGATACACCAGGGTCCGATCTACGCCGCAACCGTCAATATCGTGGGGCAACGCCGACGCGCGCTGGCAATTGCGGTTATCCTTCTGGGGGCAAGCCTGGTCGGCAATATTGTTGGCCCTAGCGCGGTCGGGATTCTCAACGATCTTCTCTCGCCGCACTACGGTGATCTGGCAATCCGCTATTCCATGCTGGGCATTGCGGTGACGCCGGTCCTGTCCGCATTGTGCTTCTGGCGAGCGGCTCACTATTACCCTCAGTATAACAGGAAGGATTCATAGCGACATGAGCCGTGGCCTCTTCCTCAGCTCGGATTAGAGCCAAGATTCGCAAGAAGCGCGTGCACAGGTGGCGGGCCGTCGAAAAGGCAGGCGAGATACCTCTCCAACCTCAAGCGATCTCTCGATCAGTTCCAACCCCCGCATGTCGATCAAGCCTTTCCAGCTCTTCCAGGATGCACGGTGTCACGTCGCGATGGGCGTTGCGGCCGATGAACAGGTCCATATGGCCATAACCGGGAATAATCCGCTGTCGGTATAGCGAACTGCCATTGTGATCCGACAGCCACACCCGCGTGCGCTGGCCGCTTTCGGGATAGAATATCTGGTTGGTCGCACCAGACAGGAATGTGATCGGCAGGGCCAGGCGGTGCGCGGCGGCTTCATCGGTATAGACGGATTGACCATCCGCATTGACCGCCAGCCCCTTGTGCATGATCGCCCCGAGCTGTTTGAACGGCGTAAGCGAGACGCGGCTGAACATGCTGCCCAGCGCCAGATGCGTGTCATGGCCCAATTGGCGATGGTCCCAGCTGGGGCCGAAGACGCCGAATACACGGCGGCAGGTCGGGTTCTTGCAGGCCTGACCTTCCGGGACGGGAATCTGATAGGCGACGGCATCGATCTCGTAGTCGGCCTCGGTTCCCTGGCTCACAAAGTCGATATGCCCGTCCAGCAGGGAAATCTGACCAAGCATGTCTGCAACGCCAAGATCGGCCTTCATGTAGTTGAGCCAATCGGTCACCGGATGGAGAGTGAGCTGCGAACTGATCAGCGACCGGACGTGCTGGACCCAGCCAGCGCCAATGCCCATCAGCAGGCTCATCGAGCCGACGCAATGCGCGAGCGCCTGTACGCTGTCTGCACCGGTGACAGAACGGATTTTCGAAACCGCCGCGGGCCAATCGTAGCGAGCGATGTCGTCTATGGTGAATTCCGGCGGGTGTTCAGTGTCATTGCCCGAATCCGCGCTGGCGCGATAATCGAACAGCCACACATCATACCCTTGCGCAACCAGGCTTTCGGCCAGGTTCTCGTCCACCGTGGGGGTGGCAAAGCTCGATGCCCGGACAGAGAAACCCGGTGCCAGAACCAGGGGGCCGCGCGCGCCGCCGCGATAGCGGGTGAGGCCCACATTTACCCCGTCAGCGGTTGGAACGACATATCGTTCGGGCGGCGGCAGGCGCAATTCGCGCAAGCATAGGGACTTCGCCTCCTTGCCCGCAAAATCGTTCAGCGTGGCCAGCATTCCGCCATAAGCGCGAAAAACCGTCATCGCGAAGAACCCTGCGAATTTGGCCACGAAATAGGTTTCGATCGCCTTGCGTGCGCGCGGGACGAGATTGACGATATGGCCCACCAACGTATCCGCATCGTGCACGGCGATGGTGTTCAGCTGGTGCATGAACGCCTCTATTCCCAGCTTCAGCACGCCGCGCCCGATCAGCGCGCCGCTCTCGTCCTCGCCATGGCGCAAAGTGACGAATAGAGTCGTCAGATCGGTCCAGGGATCGGATTTTCCGCGCTGTTCCAGAGTCTTGAAGCCATGGAAATGGATCGGGCCGTCCGGCCCTTCCAACACCATGTCATAGAGCATCTTCCAGCTTTCTGCCCGGTCCGGATCGGCGATCAGCAGGCTGAAAGTGCCTTCGCGAACCGGCAGCGGATCGGGCGAAATGGCGCTCACACTCACCTCACCGGTGATGCGAGCGCGGTGTTGCGGATCGTCGATCATGCGGTGAAGGTTGTCTGTCGTGACGGTGAGCTTGAAGCTGCACGCGCCGTGCTCGGCCTGCCCCCAGGCCGCGCCGTTGACGTAATCGTCGCGGATGCGTTCGGCATGGCCACAGGGTCGGTGGTGGCAGCCGGTAGCGCTAATATGGCCCGCCATTGTCTCGGTAAAGGAAAGGCCCGGGCTCATCGCCTCGGGATGTTCTTTCACCAGCTTGCGGATGGCGGCTGCGCCATCTTCAATGGCCCCGCTTTCGAAGTGCTTCGCCGCATCGACAACGGCGTTGGCGATAGGCCCGATGGCGTGGCCGCCAACCCATTTGGCCACCGACAGTTTCAGATGGTCGACATGCGGAATGGCCTGCGCTTCAGCCGCTGCCTCTTCTACGGGCACCTCTTGCGGCAGCTGCGTTTCCTCGCCCAGAGTGTAGTCGATCGTCCAACCTTCGCGCTGCGCCAGCATTTCCACCGCGCGTTCGGCCACGGCGGTGATCGTCAGCAAGGGATTGACGCCCACTGCACCGGGGATCGCGGCACCATCGCAGACATAGAGGCCATGATGGACTTCGGTGCCGTTCTTGCCCGCGAAGACGCGGCAGCTGTCATCGACGACGCCCGAAGTGGCATCGTCACCCATGCCGCAGCCGCCGATCGGATGTACCGTCAGGAGTTTGCGGCCCATCTGGTCAGACCACAACGGGTTAGAGAAATATTGTGCCTCGATCGCCTCTGCCGCCTCGCACATGCTGTCGTCATCACGGCGGAAGGTCCGCTGTTCGCCCACCTTGGGCCAGTGAATGGCGATCCGGTCATCCTCCAGCGCGAGTGAACCCCCGGCATCATCCACACTCATCACCAGATAGGTCTGCGTGCGCGCCATTGGCCCCTTGTAGGCCCAGTCCGCTATGCTCGCGGGATTGGTCTGCAGTGCTTCGCCCATTGCCTTGGCATCGAGCAGGCGCGGCTTGACCTGATCAAACCCGAAACGGGTAAAGCCATCTGCCAGCGCCTCTCCGAAGAAGAACGCCGGGGCCAGTGCGGTTGCGAGGATACCGGGCGCGACGCCTTCCTCGATCACTCGCCCCTTGGCCGGATCGTCACTGTCGCGCATGTCGATAATGCCGGTGATGCAGGGGCCGGGATAGACCTCTGGCGAGACATCCGATGTGCCGACACCCATGGCGTAAATCGGCCCGGCGGTGACATTGTCACTGTCCTTTTCGGCCTTGAGATAGCTGTCATAGGCGAAGCCGAGCGCATCGCCATTGCCCGAAAAGCCGGTTCCCAGCCTGTCAGATACGGACAGCCCTTTTTCACGCGAGCGCAGCAGGATCTCGGTCGATCCCAACGCGCCTGCGCCCAGCACCACATGGTCAGCGGTGATGCAAAGCGGCTTGTCCGATGTATCCTCACCATTGCGCGCAATGTGAACGCGCCAGACATCTCCCCTATCACCCTCGACCCGCTCGATCCACAGCACTTTTGCGCCGGTGAAGATCTCAGCCCCGTGATTGGCGGCATCGGGCAGGTAATTCATCAAGGTGGTGTTCTTGGCGCCGATATTGCAGCCCGAAACGCAATCGCCGCAATTGTTGCAGGCGGGCTGCGGAACGCCGAACCGGTTGGTCTTGTCCTCGAACGTGACGTTGATCGGTGTCTTGTAAAACCGCCGACCCATGGTCTTGGCCGAATGTTCCAGCGCTTCAAGCTTGCCCAGCTTGGGGTGCGCATCGGGATAAGCGTTTGGCGCGAGCATTTCGCGCGCACGCTCGTAATACGGATCGATGGCGTGCGGATCATCCCTGAAGACAGCGGGCCAATGGGCCTGATCCAGTAAGCGCTTGTCCAGCTCCAGCGAGACATTGGCGTTTATAAGCGACGTTCCGCCTAGGCCGCAGCCCACCAGCGCATACTGATCGTCATTCACATGCACTTCAAACAGCGCATCCGGCGATCCGATGCGCCCGCCCTTGACGTTGAACTGCATGGCCCCGCGTGCGTCCGATAGTTTGTTCGGAAATTCGCCGGGCAGTATTTCCTTGCCGCGCTCGAGGACGCATACGTCCTGTCCCGCCCGTGCCAGGCGTGAAGCGGCGACACCCGCGCCATAGCCGGAGCCGACGACGAGCACAGTGTAATGCGATTTCGCCTGGTCAAGATTACGTGCGATGCGCTGATGCACGAAAGGCTGTTGCTGGGTCATCATGCTGCCTCCCGCCGCTCGGTATTGGAGCGATCAAGCATCTGACGCACGCGTTTATCGGCTTCTTCAACAATGCGGGCGTGGACGATGCGCGAGAAATCGGCCCAGTGGGTGGATGCGCGCTCCACCGCTTCGGCGGCCGTGGCGGCAAGACAATTCAAGCGCCCGCTGCCTTCGACATGCACCGGAACCATTTCACCATCGGTCGGATCGTTGAACAGCCGCAACGAAGCGACTTCCAACTCGTCCGACACAAGCATGGCTGCACAGCCTTGCACCGGCATCAGGGTCGGCTCGTCCAGCACCCAGCCGCCCGTATTGAAAATGCCGACGGGTACTTCGTAGCCATCCACCAACAGCTCGTCCTGAAACGGTTTGTGGGTATGTCCGAAAATGAATGACAGTTCGCGCGGCATCGCTGCCAGCTCGTTTTGCAGTTCGCGCGCCAGTGGTGTGCCGAGATACCAGCACAGATCGTCGATCTCGGCCTCTCCCAGCACCTGCCCATAGCCGTAGCGTTGCCGTTCGGCGGCACGCCCTGCCGTCAGATCGACGGCGGCACGGATCATATTGTCCAGCGTAACCCCGTATTTGAGAGGCATAGCGGGATTGATACCAAGCTTTGCGTGAAGGCCGCCAGTGATGCGCCGCGCGATGCTTTCAGCCAAGTCATGGCTCGCCCCGGCGCTCAGCATCGCCTCGTAAAGCGATCCCGCCTCGCTGCCGATATCGCCCGCACTGCCAAGGTCAGACCACAGGAAATCGATCCACGGGCCGTTCTCCTGCTCCAACTGCCGCATGGTGCCGGGAAGCGGCTCGCCGTCGCCGAGGAAGGCCCGCATATTGGAAAGCGCGCGATACATCCCATCGAGATAGTGCCCGTGATGCATGACGACGGCGCGCCCGCTCGCGCTGTCCGAAAGTCCCCAGTTGGGGTAGGCCATTCTGACCGACGCCCCCTGCAAGTGCGGACGGTGAGCGATGAGTGATTCCACCAGGCGGCAATGGAGTGACGGCGTTCCGAAGATGTTTGTCACCGCATCGAGATCACCGGGAATCGCTCCGTTCTGAAGGGCCGAAATGAAGCCATGGTCCTGCGCCATGCGCCACAAATGATGGTCATGATTGCCCGCGATATAGATGATCTCGCGGTCAAACAGGTCGGGGCCGCCAACAGGGTAGAAAGCGTCCAGAAGCTGGAGAAAGCTCCTGGAAACGTCCCCGAATGGCGACAGGCCCAGGTCAAGCGCATCGCCTAGCAGCACCAATTGCGGCTTGGCCTGACCGGCCAGTGTTTCGCGCAGACCATTGGCAAAGGCCGCCAACACTTCCGACGGGCCATCGGCGATTGCGCCATTGCCATGGACATGGGTCAGCAGGCTGTCGCGCGCGCCAAGGTGAAGATCGGACAGAATGACGTGGCGAATGCTCACGAGTGATTCTCCAGACATGAGTAAAATGCATCGCGGACGAGCTTCTCGCGCGGGTCGTCCCATTTTCCGGTGCCCAGCCTGTTGGTGATCCAGGCGTAGGCGACGCCATCCTCCGGGTCGCAAAAGGCGAGCGAGCCGCCCACGGCGAAGCTGCCGAAGGCACTGCGCGTGCGGGCATATTTCCAGGCGTCAAAAGGTTTTTCAAAGCCGTAGGAATAATACATCTCGGCGGTCAGGACCTGGTCCTTCAGCCCTTTGCGCGGAAAGCGATGGCCTTCGGCAAGGTTCGCCATGACTTCGGGCTTGATGCCCAACCTTTCGCCGCCTCCAGCAAACACGTTGTATAGCGCGGCCAACCCGCGCGCCGAGGCCATACCGCCAGCCGCACCCTGCCCGGCCCGCCAGAAGGCTTCACAATCGAGCGCACCTGGTCCTTCAAGGATCAGCGGATTGTTCAGCGTTCGGAATGGAAGCGTTCCGGGCAGGCACATCTCGAACGTGAGCGGCCAGGGCATTGTGGTGTGATGGATGTAGAGATCCTGCATCCCGAACCCCTCAATCCGCGCGATACGATTACGGTCGAAAGTGTCGGGCAGGCCGATGAATACGTCTTGCCCAAGCGGGCCGGCAATTTCTTCGGCGAAGAATTGAGGCAGGCGGCGTCCCTTGGGATCGCGGCGATGAATCAGCTCGCTGACAATCCAGCCTAGCGTATAGGCGTGGTTCCCGGCGAAGTCGCCCGGCGTCCAATTGGGTTTCTGGCCGGCGATGGCCGCGCAGATCGCCGCTTCGTCGCCAATATTCTCAAGGCTGAGCTTGTAATCGATCGCCGCAAGACCGGCCTGTTCAGACAAGGCCTCCCCCACTGAAACTGTATCTTTGCCATGTGCAGCAAACTCGGGCCAAATCTGAGCAACGGTTTCGTCATAGGCGAACAGCCCGCGCGAGACCGCGACTGCTGCGGCCATTCCGGTCAGGCCCTTTGTCAACGAATAGACCAACGCGATATCGTTGGCGCCCCATAGGCGCTCAAGCGACCGATCCTTCCAACCGCCATGCAGATCTACCAGTGTTTCGCCCCGATGCATGATAGTGCAGGCCGCACCGAGCGCTTGACCGGACAAGATCGAAGCCTGGAAGGCGTGTGCCACCGGCTCGAACCCGTCGGCGACATAGCCGCCCGTCCATGCCTCGGAATCAGTGTTCTCCGATCCAACCTGTGGAGGCGAACGGCCCCATAGCTGCATTGTGATGCCCCCTACACACGCATCGGCAAGAGGCCTCGCGTTCCGTCTCCATCGGCTACCTATGAATGGTTAATTGCCAGTTTAGGACGAATGGGAGACCGCCGAAGCACGAGGAAGGGCAAGACTGGCGGCAGGGTCAAACACTTGTGAGGTCTTGGAAAAATTCGTCACTGGCGGGCGCAACGTAAAGACCGACTTAACCTTATCGTCCTATCCAGCCTGGAACAGGAGCGACAGGGGTCGATGCAGACGCAAATTCTTGGACTATTGGCACCGTTGATGGCGCTGTCCTTCGCAGCGACATTCGCAGTGCTCTGGAAGGCAGGTCGGCTGAGGCGCCACGTGCTCGGCTATGCCATTGCCTATCTTCTGTCTGCGCTTGGATTCCTGTTTACCCATTTACTGCCTGCCGACACATTCTACGTGTTTCATACGACGCAGGTATTCTACAGCCTTGCCTCGGTGGTCATGCTGGCATCCGTCTGCGAACGCGCAGGGCAACGACTTCATTTGTGGAGCATGGCGGTCATTTACCTGATCAGCGCCTTGGTGCTGGCATTGGCCGTTCACCTTTCCAGCGACGTTGCCCCGCGACTGGTCATCGTCAATATTGGCTACGGCGTCATGTTCGCCATGGGCGTGACGACGCTCCTTACAGCTCGGCGTCGAACGCTCATCGACATGGGGATCATCGCGATCATAGCGTATCAGGCCCTCGATTTTCTGGCGAGGCCCACTGTGAGCTTGCTGTTCGAACGGTCCATCCCGGCGGAGGTCTATCGCGATTCGATCTATTACTCCCTGATTGGTCTCGCGCTCGGAGTGAAAGGCGTGAGCTTGGCGCTGGTATTGATCGGTGCGTCGATCGCCGAATGGACTACAGAATTGCGCGAAAGCAGCGAGCGCGATGCCTTGACCGGATTGCGGAACAGGGGTTCGTTCGAACAGGTCATGCGCAGCCTGCTTACACGTGCACAGATCGAAGGACGCTCGCTCAGCCTGGTGGTCGCCGATATCGATCACTTCAAGCAGGTGAATGACATTTGGGGGCACCAGGCAGGCGACCAGGCGATCTCGGGCTTTGGCGAGCTCATTGGAAATATGGTGCGTGGGTGCGACACGGCCGGCCGGATCGGCGGAGAAGAATTCTGCATCGCGGTCTGGAATTGCGATAATGAACCGGCCCATCGGTTGGCCGAGCGCATCAGGCTGGCATTCGCTGGCCTCAAACATTCCGGCCTGAATGACGATATCCGCCTGACTGCAAGCTTTGGCGTGGCAACGGCGCACAAAGGGGAAACCTATGAGCAACTCTTCGCACGGGCCGATGAGGCGCTCTACCGAGCGAAGTCAGGGGGCCGTAACTGTGTCGAGAACGCCGAGGAACGGCGCCGGAAAGAGGTGAGCTCTGATCCAGTTCCGGAACTGATTGATCTGGAGCGCGTCGCGGTAAATCGATAGTCCGACAGTTCCCCGTGCTCAGGGCAGAAGGGTTGCCACCAATATCGAGCGGGCAAGTGCCTGGTGCATAATCGCGATTGGGACGCCAGATCCGGGTCAGTTCGTTGACGGCCCAAAATCGGACTTTCAAAGCCCAAGGTCAGGCTCTGCGTTTCGTCTCGACCCACTCGGCATCCTGCAACAGATTCAATTTAGAGCGTTGCCCGTCTCACGAAAGACCATGCGAAAATTTCGAGACCGCGCATTTGCTGAGCGGCACGTCGCGTCCGCTGCAAATAGATGAAATTTTTGGGGGTGCGCTTGCTCTGACTTAGCCGGCTTTGCCAATCGTTACGCCGTTTCCCTGATGACCAGCTTCGGAGGCAGAATAAGACTCTCGGAAGAATTCCCGTCCAGTCGCCTAAGCAGCAAATCCACCATTCCCCTGGCACCAGCGGCAATGTCCTGGTGGATTGTCGTCAGGCGGGGGCTGGTCTGGCTGGCAATCGGAAGATCGTCAAAGCCAACTACCTTCACATTGTCAGGAACCGCGACCTTGCGCGTCTGGAGTTCCCGCAGCAAGGCGAAAGCAATGGTATCGGTTGCAGCAAACACGCCATCTGAATTGCTGAGCACCTCGTCGAGTTGCGAAGCAATTTCACTACTGATGCGGTCAGGTGAAAGATGGATGGTAAAGTTCTTGATCGGTACTGCAAGCCTGCCGGCGGCTTCCTGAGCTCCGGCATAACGAGCGGCAAATTCCATCGCGCCGACATCGCCCAGGAACGCGATACTCGTGACCCCGGCCGCAATAAGCCGCTCTGCTGCGAGTTTACCGCCCAAGCGATTGTCGGTGCCGACCACGCAGTGACGCTGCCCTTCCTGGTGGTTGCCCCAGACGACCATGGGCAAATAGCCGTCTGCTACATCCTCGATCCGGTCGAACTGATCCGACTGACCGATGACGATGAGACCGTCGATCATACCTGACCCGATGAACTGGTCGAGCCAGTCTTCGTTGTTTTCGGGGATCACCCGCCGCAGCATGAGATCGTAACCCCTCTCGGTCAGTTCGTCAGCAAGATGGCCGAGCAACGTCATGAAGAAAGAGTCGGAAATATGCTGGCGATGGTCATGCCCCAGCGGAATGGCCACTCCGATCACCCCGGTCTTCTGGCGGCGCAACTTGCTGGCCATCTGGTTGAGCTGGAAACCGTGCTCACGCGCTAGCGCCTGGATCCGCTCCTTCGTCTTTGCATTGACGAGAGACTTGCCCGCGAGTGCACGCGAAACGGTGCCGGGAGACACCCCTGCCAATCGAGCCAGATCGGTAATGGTGCGGATAGGCTTGTCAGTCATGGTCACAAGTACAGTTAGACCTCCTGATCAGGCTGCCGCAATGCCGTTCCGCACAGGATGGCCTGCATCGACCGCCAGGGTGGCCAATGCACCAAGTATCATCAGCCCCCCGCCTAACATCAACACATTGCGTGGATCGCCGCCCAGGACCGGGTGATAAATCAGTGGCATCGTCAATGTCTGGATCAGCATTGGGATGACGATGAACATGTTGAATATGCCCATATAGATCCCGTTCCTTTCTGCCGGGATGCTGTCGGCCAGCATGACATAGGTGTTGCCCATCATACCCGCCCAGCCAATCCCGATTCCGGCCATCAGCGCGAATAACCCCAGGGGGGATTCGACGCCTGGGATCAACAGCATTGCTGCGCCCGAAGCGGTGAGGCAGGCCGCATGGACCATCCGGGCGCCCAGTTTCGCAACGGTTGGGATCAACAGCAATGCGCCGAGGAAAGCGATGAAGTTATAAAGCGCGCCGGCCTGCTGAGTGGTCAGCGTGGCCTCACGGAATGCGGCGCTGGAAGGGTCGCTGGTATCGTAGATCGCCCGGCCCACCGCAAAGGTGATGTACTGCCAATAGGCAAACATCGCATACCATTGGCACAACATCGCCAAGGCAAGCTGGCGCATCGGTTTAGGCATTTCGCGGATCGCGCTGGCGATTTCCGCCAGCGTTGCGGAAACGGTGAGCGGCTTTGCGGCCAATTCGGCCTTCTCCTTCTCATTCAGCGGCAATTCGGGAACGCGCCACACCGACCAGACGATGGTGCTGATCGATAGAATTGCACCGATGATGAAGGCAATCCGTACAATTACCGGAATGCCGTTGGCATCGAGCACATCCTTGGCGAAGAAGGCTGTCAGCAAGGTAGGAGCGAGATAAGACAGCGTCTGGGCCAGGCCGGTAAACGCGCTCTGCGTCAGGAAGCCCACCGAACGTTGCGCCGGAAGCAGGCGGTCGGCGACATAGGCGCGATACGGCTCCATAGTGATGTTGTTGCCGGCATCGAGAATCCACAGCAGCGACGCGGCCATCCAGAGCGCGCTGGAATAGGGCATCAGGAAGAGGCTGATCGAACAGATGATCGCTCCGACGAGGAAATAGGGCGTTCGCCTGCCCAGGCGCGAATGCGTGCGGTCGCTCATCGCCCCAATGATCGGCTGAACAATCAACCCGGTCATTGGCCCCGCAAGCCACAGCAACGGCATGGTCGCCTCGTCGGCACCCAGGAAGCCGTAGATCGGCCCCATGTTCGCTTGCTGAAGTCCAAAACTGAACTGCAGGCCAAAGAAACCGATGTTCATTTCGATGATTCGCAGCAACGAAAGCCGCGGTTTCCCAGCTGTCTGCATAGGTCTGATCCTCTCACTGGCGCGCATCCGAAGGGCCGCCTTGCAGTCTTGGTGACACAGAAACGGATTTTTTGCAAACGTTTGCATTTTTACTGTTGCAAACGTTTGCAGTCGGCGTATGCCTAATAGGCGAATCGCGTGATAGACGCGACAGAGTGGGAGAGTTTCAATGAAGTTTCGTCACGCCCTGGCCTTCGGTGTCGCACTGTCGGCCTTCTCGACTCAGGCTCTTGCGCAAGAGGAAGCCCAGAGCGATTCCAGCGAAGTAGCCGCCGAAGACGATGCACTCGGATTCAACGAGATCATCGTTACCGCGTCGCCGCGTCCTGCCAACAAGCTGCAGTCATCCGTTTCCGTTAGCGCGCTGGGTGCGGAGGCGATCGCCGACGCGGCGCCCCGCACTACCGCAGAGATTTTTCGCCAGATTCCCGGTGTCCGTTCGGAATCCACAGGCGGCGACGGCAATGCCAACATTGCGGTGCGCGGCTTGCCGGTCGCATCAGGCGGCGCAAAGTTCCTCCAGCTTCAGGAGGACGGGCTGCCGGTTATGCAATTCGGCGATATTGCGTTCGGTAATGCCGACATTTTCCTGCGTGCCGACCAGACCGTACAGTCAATCCAGGCTGTGCGCGGTGGCTCGGCTTCAACCCTGGCGTCGAACGCGCCGGGCGGTGTAATCAACTTCATTTCGAAGAACGGCAGCAAGGAAGGCGGCACCATTATGGCCACCGTCGGCCTTGATTACGAAGACTACCGCCTTGACTTCAACTATGGAGCCTCACTGGGAGAGAACACCCGTTTCAATATCGGGGGCTTCTGGCGCGAAGGCGAAGGTCCGCGCCGGGTCGGCTACAACGGAAACAGCGGCTACCAGATCAAGGCGAACCTGACGCAGGAGTTCGACAGTGGCTACATCCGTATATATGCCAGGCATCTGAACGACCGCGCGGTCGGCTATTTGCCGATGCCGATGCTGGTGACCGGATCGAACTCCGATCCAAAGTTCCAATCCTTCACCAACTTCAACATCCTTTCTGATGCTCCGCAGAGCGCGCTTTTCACCAGTGCCTTCGGCCTCGATGGCCAGAACAACACACGCACGACCGACATCAGGGACGGCATGCACCCGCTTGTCACGACGGTCGGCCTTGAAGCCGAGTTCGAGCTGGCTGACGGGCTGAAGCTGGAAGAGCGCTTCCGCTGGTCAGATATCTCGGGCCGCTTCGTTTCTCCTTTCCCGTCCGAAGTGGGCGGCGCGGCAGCCATCGGCAACTCGGTCGGCGAACTCCTGACTGGCACTGCGGGGAGCTATGACCTGGTCTATGCCAATGGCGCCAAAGCCGGCCAGGCCTTCAACCCTGCCAATGGCCTGCTGATGCGCACCCATTTGTTCAATGTGGACATCAACGATTTCGGTGGCTTCACCAACGACATCAAGCTGTCGAAGGAACTGGGCAGTGCGACCGTAACCGCCGGTTTCTACAAGGCCCGCCAGAATATCGACATGGACTGGATCTGGGACAGCTTCCTGATGGAAGTGAATGGCAACAACGCCGCGCTGGTCGATGTGGTTGACCCGGTTTCCGGCAACGCGCTCACGAGCAATGGCCTCTATGCCTACGGCGTTCCCTTCTGGGGTAATTGCTGCCAGCGCAGCTATGACGCCACATATGACATCAACGCTCCCTATGTAGCCGTTGGCTTCGAGCTGGATGCGCTGACCGTCGATGGCAGCATTCGCTATGACAATGTTTCGGCACGCGGCTCCTACGCCGGTCCGCTGCAGGCCAGTGGTTTCGACGTCAATGGTGACGGCACGATCCAGCCCGTCGAACAGAGCGTCTCGCTGATCGACAATGGTAACCCGATGCCGATCAACTACGATGTCAGCTATTGGTCATGGTCGATCGGCGCAAACTACCAGTTCAGCGACAATGCGGCAGTCTTTGCCCGCGCCAGCCGAGGTGGCCGTGCCAATGCCGACCGCCTGCTGTTCGGGGTCGTTCAGCCCGATGGTTCTGTGCGCAAGGCCGATGCGATCGACTATGTCGACCAGTACGAACTGGGCCTGAAGTATCGTGCGGGCGGCTTCGGCCTGTTCCTCACCGGCTTCTATGCCAGGACACAGGAGCAGAACTTCGAAGCAACCTCGCAGCGCTTCTTCGACCGCACCTACAAGGCGAAGGGCCTAGAGCTCGAGGCAGCCTATCGCCGTGGCATCTTCGATTTGCGCGCCGGTGCCACCTGGACCGATGCGGAAATTTCGAAGGACAACATCACCCCGGCAAATGAAGGCAACACCCCGCGCCGCCAGGCAAGGTTTGTCTACCAGCTTACGCCTGCGCTCGACTTCGACGTTGCACGCGTTGGCCTGAACATCGTTGGCACGACCAAGGCCTATGCCCAGGACAGCAACGAGCTGATCTTCCCCGGCTATCGTCAGGTCAACGCCTTCGTGACCTTCCGCCCGGTCGACAGTGTCGAGTTGTCGCTCAACGCCAACAACCTCTTCAACGCCAAGGGCATCACAGAGGCTGAGGAAGGTTCGATTGTCTCCGGCGCGAATAACTACATTCGCGCTCGCTCAATCAACGGCCGTACCGTTTCGGCTTCGGTCCGTTTCGACTTCTGACGCGACAGGAAAGGGCCGACCGGGGATCTATGCTCCTCCCGTCTCGGTTGGCCCTTTTCTTTCGTCTGGCATTCTGGCCAGTTGAATTGAATGTTTGCGATTTGAATGGATGCGAAGATGACCACCGCCTGGACTTCTCGGCACCTCGACAAGCTCGACCTTCAGGCAGCGTCGCGAACTCCGCTCGTCACTGGTATCGACCGTACAGGACTTGCTGCAGGCAACATCTACTGGGACATGTGGCCTGTCCAGGATGCTGATGGTCGTCCGGCCCGGATAATGGGCCGCGAATTCTGGATGGCGCTTACCGCGCCTGACCGCCAGGCTCCCTCGCTGCGCCATTTTGAAGCGAAAATCCGCTTGCTCGAACGGCTTGCCGATGGCTGGGCGGACAGGGGCCCGGTGCTCCCCTCTTTCACCGTTCCCTACGAACGCGAATGGGCGGGCTCTTGCACCACGGACGGGCAATATGTGACGCTCTATTTCACCGCGGCAGGCACTTCCAGACGTCCGGGCGGCTACCAGCAGGCGCTGTACGAAGCGCATGGCAAGATCGGGCCAGATGGACTTCCGCAAAGCTGGAGCCCCCCGCGCCCATCGCTCCGGTCGATAACGACAGATTACATGCCTGCCGATGCCCATGAAGGCGAAGCCGGCAAGATCAAGGCTTTCCGCGATCCGGCCTGGTTTCGCGATCCGGCCGACGGCGCAGAATATCTGATCTTCACCGCATCGCTCGCCAATTCCGTGAGCGAATACAATGGCGCGGTTGGCATCGCAAAGAAGCAAGCCGACAGCTGGCAGCTCTTGCCGCCACTGATCCATGCCGATGGCTTGAACAACGAACTGGAACGTGCGCATGTCGTGTTCCATGCAGGCCGCTATTACGCATTCTGGGCGACACAGCGCCGCACATTCGCCCCTGGACTGCGGCAAGCTCCAAACGGGCTTTACGGCATGGTATCGGACACGCTCTTCGGTGAATACCGCCCGCTCAATGACAGCGGGCTGGTAATCGGCAATCCCGACAGTGAGCCGTTCCAGACCTATAGCTGGTTTGTGACGGCCGACCTCGAAGTATCGAGCTTCATCGACTTCTGGGGCTTGCAAGGAAGGCCTGTCCCCGCTGATCCTGCAGAGGCCAACGGCCACTTCGGCGGCGTTCCGGCCCCACTGCTGCAACTTGTGATCGATGGCGACCGCTGCATTCTCGCCGATCCGCCTTTCGTATGAGCGCCCTGATCGGCGGGATCGAGGCGGGCGGGACCAAGTTTGTCCTTGTCACGGGTACCAGTCCCACGGACATCACTGCGCGCCATGTCATCCAGACGCGAGCGCCGGAAGAAACTTTGGCCCAGGCTGCCGACTGGTTCGCGCAGCAAGGTGCGATCAGCGCGCTTGGGATAGGCAGCTTCGGCCCGGTTGACCTCGACCCGGCCTCGTCAGGATGGGGCCATATCACCAACACTCCCAAGCCTGGTTGGGCGCAATGCGACATAGCGGGATATTTCGGCCGCCGACTGGGCGTGCCGGTCGGTTTCGACACCGATGTGAACGCAGCAGCACTGGCTGAGGCGACCTATGGTGCCGGACGGACCGCCACTTCTCTCGTCTATATAACCATCGGCACAGGCATAGGCGGCGGTCTGGTGATTGACGGCAAGCCTGTGCATGGGACGGCACACCCCGAAATGGGCCACATTTTCGTTCGCCGATCCGGGCCGGGAGACGATTGGCCGGGCAATTGCCCACATCACGGTGCCTGCCTCGAAGGGCTGTCCAGCGGACCCGCCATCATTGCGCGCTGGGGCGCTTCGCTTTCAGAGCTTCCCCCCGGCCACGAAGCCCACGCGCTGGTTGCGGGATATCTCGCACAGCTTTGCCACAATTTGTTCGCCATGCTCGCGGTGGAAGTCATCGTGCTTGGCGGCGGCGTGACCAAGGCCCCTGGGCTATTCGGGAAGATCAAGGAACTGGTTGGCGAAATTGGCGCCAGTTACCTCCCGGGCCGCGAGCGTCAGTCGATCGTCGCACCGGCGCTCGGTGAAAACTCCGGGGTAGTGGGCAGCCTGTCGCTTGCACACGCTGCACTCCATCAACCTTGATGGTTGCTGTCAGTCGGGCGCTAACTGCTCTTCGCGTGGCGCAACACTCCTCCATCCACACACGACAGCCCTTCACGCATGGGCACTAAGCGAGTTCGCTGGCAACGGCCTCAACCGCCGCGGTTGCGGCGGTGACGAGCTCGTCTACCTCGCTTGGCGTAATGCAAAGCGGGGGCGCGAGGCCGAAGATGTCGCCTTGCGGCATGGCACGACCAATCAGTCCCCGCTGTAGCGCGGCAGCTGCAATCCGTGGCCCGACTTTCAGCTCTGGATCGAAGAAGGTCCGGTCATTCCTGTCGGCAACGAATTCGAGTGCGATCAGCAAGCCTTCGCCGCGAATATCGCCAACGATCGGATTGTCGCCAAGCGCATCCTGCAGTGCCTTCTTCATATATGCGCCTGTTTCTCGCGCATTGGTGACCAGGTCGAGCTTGTCGACAGCCTCGAGATTAGCAACGCCTGCGGCCGCGCAAAGCGGGTGTGCGGAATAGGTCCAGCCATGGCCAAATACGCCAAGTTCATCTGCTCCCTGTTCCAGCACCTTCCACAGATCCTTGGATACGATCGAACCTGAAAGAGGCGCATATGCCGAAGTCAAACCCTTGGCGATGGTGATGATGTCCGGTTTGATATCGTAATGCAGGCTGCCGAACATCGACCCCAGGCGACCGAAGCCGGTGATCACTTCGTCGGCGATTAGCAGCACGTCATATTTCTTGAGGACGGCCTGGATCTTTTCCCAATAGCCTGCTGGCGGCGGAACAAGCCCCCCTGTTCCGAGTGCCGGTTCACCGATGAAAGCCGCGACCGTTTCCGGTCCTTCTTCGAGTATCATCTCCTCGAGCTTTTCAGCACACCAGGTTGAAAACTCTTCCTCGGTCTGATCGAGGTTGGGGCGCCGGAAATAGTAGGGCGCTTCGGTGTGCAGGATCGGGTAAAGCGGCAGATCGAAGGCCTTGTGGAACAGCTCCAGTCCGGTCAGCGAGCCAGTCATCAATCCCGACCCGTGATAGCCACGCCAGCGGGAGATGATCTTCTTCTTCTCCGGACGGCCCAAGACGTTATTGAGATACCAGACCAGCTTGATGTTGGTTTCGTTGGCATCGGAACCCGAGAGGCCGAAATAGACGCGGCTCATATGGTCCGGTGCACGCTCCAGGATCATATGGGACAGCGTGATAGCCGGTTCGTTGCCGTGACCGGCATAGGAATGGTAATAGGACAGCTTGCGGGCCTGTTCGGCAATCGCATCGGTCACCTCCGTGCGGCCATAACCGGCATTCACACAATAGAGGCCGGCAAAACCATCCAGGCTGCGCTTTCCGTCGCGGTCCGTTATGAACACGCCTTCTGCAGAAGTGATGATACGCGCCGGGCTTTCCCCATGCGCATGGGTACGCGCGTGGGTAGAAGGGTGGAAGAAGTTCTGGCGATCCCATTCCGCCAGCCGATCGTTGAGGCCGGCCTGGGTTGCGCCATCAGGACCAGTTGCGACAGACATATTTGATCTCCGTGAATGCTTCCATGCCCAAGCGCGCACCTTCGCGGCCCAGACCCGATTGTTTGACTCCTCCGAAGGGGATCGGAGCACCTGTCACCTTGGTGCGATTGACCGCGACCATCCCGTATTCGAGCGCGCGGCTCAGTCGGTAGATTCGATCAGGATCTTTCGTATGCAGGTAAGCGACCAGCCCGTATTCGGTATCATTCGCCCGGCGTACGGCCTCAACCTCTTCATCGAAGGGCGCGATTGCCGCGACCGGACCGAATGTTTCTTCGTGAAAAATTGCCGCGTCGGGCGAGATATCGGCCAGAACAGTCGGCTGGAAGAACAGCGGCCCAGCCGGATGGCCCTTACCGCCGGCAAGCAGTCTTGCGCCTCTGGCGAGCGCGTCTTCGACATGCTCGATCTGCTTGGCGACTGCCGCTTCATTCATGAGTGGACCGATATCGGGATCATCGAACCCGTTGCCGACCGTCAACTCCTGGCTACGAGCCGCAAACTTGTCGCAAAAAGCGTTGTAGACGTTTCGTTCGATCAGGAAGCGGTTGGCACCCAGGCAATCCTGGCCCGAGGTCGCAAATTTTGCGGAAATCGCGCATTCAACGGCATGATCCAGATCGGCGTCGGCGAAGACAAGGAACGGTGCATGACCGCCCAGTTCCATGACGAGCGTCTTCACCGTGTCGGCAGATTGGCGATAAAGCAGCCTGCCCACTTCGGTAGAACCGGTGAACGACAGGGCGCGAACTCGATTGTCGGCGGTCCAGGCGGGAACGATTTCCTGCGACTTGCCGACAACGACATTGAAAACTCCGGGCGGGAATCCGGCACGGTCGGCCAGTTCGGCCAAAGCGAGCGCGGAATAAGGCGTTTCGCGCGAAGGATGGGCCACCACCGTACAGCCAGTGGCGAGAGCCGCCGCCGCCTTGCGAGTGAGCATTGCGCAAGGGAAGTTCCACGGTGTGATCAACGCCACGATGCCGATTGGCTCGCGCCATACTTCGACTTCCGCTCCGTGCAGATGCGATGTGACGCCTTCTATGTTGGGACGCTTCGCCTCTTCCGCGTAATATTCGACAAAGGATGCGGCATAGTCGATTTCGCTGCGCGCTTCCGAAATCGGCTTACCCTGTTCCAGGACCATGATCCGGGCAAGGCTTTCCTTGTTCTCAATGATCAGATCGAACCATCGGCGCACAATTGCCGATCGTTCCTGGGGAAGCAGACCGGACCAGAGCCCAAACGCGCGCTGGGCGGCATCGACAGCCGCCTGTGCTTCCTGCGCGCCACAGGCCACTACGGACCCAACGGTCGAAAGATCAGAAGGATTGCGAACCTCGATCCTGTCGCCCGCCTCGCTATTGCACCACGAGCCGTCGATGAACGACGCTTCGCGCATAAGGCGGCTGTCCTGGGCATGATCGGCAATCATCGTCACTTCGCGCTCCGAAAATGGACACTCGGCACAAGCGACATCGCCGCATCGGCCAGCATGGCCCTTGCACTGAGGGAGGCGAATTTCGCCGCCTCACCTGCATGGGCGATGGGCCGGAAATGGGGTCTGAGACACTATCGGATCAATGCGAATGCGTTCATGTCTATTTTGATTTTCTTAAAAGTGAACAGTGAGAGGAACTAATCGACACGAAAGTTCCAGCCCCCTAGCTCCACTGAAATCTCGATCCCGAGGAACGTTTCAGCTGGAGCTAAATATGCCGAATCATGGAGATCTCGTCTTCCCCCGCGAAGAGTATGATCGCCGCATTGCGAACCTGCGTGCATCGATGGAAAAGCGTGGGCTTGATGCTGTCGTCCTGGCTATGCCGCACGACCTTTTCTACCTGACAGGGTACCAAACCCCGGGTTATTACTGGTTCCAGGTTCTCGTCGTTCCGCTGGCCAAGGAACCTTTCATGGTCACCCGCTTGCTGGAATCCTCGAACATTCCGGCCCGGACCTGGATCACGATCAGCCGTCCCTATGACGATTTTGGAGATCCTACCGGAACGCTGGCCGATGCAATGCGCGAGTTCGGGCTCGACAAAGGCCGGATCGGGATCGACGAAGACGCCTATTTCTTCCGTTCGTTCGAACAGAAAGGGTTCAAGGAGAAACTCCCCAACGCGACCTTCGTCAATTGCACCGGCATCGTCGAGCAACTCCGAGTAGTAAAATCCGATCTCGAAATCGCCAAGATGGAACGTTCCGCCAGAGCGACCGAAGCCGGTATGCGTGCTGGCATCGAAGCGTCTGTACCAGGCGCGAATGAAGACGAAATCGCGGCGTCAATCTACGACGCAATGCTTCGTGCCGGATCGGAATGGCCCGCCATGGCACCGTTTATTGCAACCGGCTGGCGTGGTGCGGTCGGCCATATGACCTGGGAACACCGCCAGGTCGAACAGCAGGACTATGTCTTCCTCGAAGTGGCCGGATGCTACAATCGCTATCACACCGCGATGATGCGGACGATTTCGATCGGTGAAACACCACAAGCCATCCGCGACGGCGAACAGGTCTGCCTCGAAGCGATGCAGGCGACAATGGAGGCGATCAAGCCGGGTGTGCCGGCATCGGATATCGATGTCATCGCACGCGACATCATCGCCAAGGCTCCGGTCGAACAGGCGGCCCGGACAGCCTATTCGATCGGCATCGGCTTTCCGCCCGATTGGGGCGAAGGCCATATTCTCAGCATGATGCGCGGGCATGACCGTCCGCTGGAGAAAAACATGACCTTCCACCTCATCCCCTGGGTTCAGGTACCCGGTCATGGCGGAGTCGGAATTACCGAGACTATTGTCGTGACCGAAGACGGTTGTCGCTCACTCTTCGACTTCGAGAAAAAAGTGTTCTCGGCCTAGAAGCCACACGGGAGTCGTCGTGACATTGCATCCGCCCCTGCAAGTCAATTCGCAGCGCCTGCTTGGCGATATCGACTCGCTCGGTGGGATCGGAGTTGACGAGAACGGTGAAAGGACGCGACCATCCTTCTCGCCACAATATCAGGAAGCCGTTGAGTGGCTGATTGATCGCATGAGGGCCGCAGGGCTCCGGACGCGAATAGACGCCGTCGGCAATGTCATTGGCAGGATGGGCCCAGACAACGGTCCGATTGTCATGACAGGCTCGCATATCGATACGGTCCGGAATGGCGGGCCGCTCGATGGCTCCTATGGCGTGTTGGCCGGGGTGGAAGTCGCCCATATACTCTCGGAGAACAAGCTCGAACTTGCTGCACCGTTAGAGGTTGTTGCCTTTGCCGACGAAGAGGGGGCGTATCTCAGCCTATTCGGATCGCGGGCGCTAGCTGGTGGATTGGCAGCCGAGGAAATCGAAACATCACGCAATTGGCAAGGCACTTCGCTTTTCGAGGCGATGGACGCATATGGCTTTGATCCGGAGCGCTATCGGGAAGCGGCCTATCCTGCGGGCGCTATCCAGAAATTCGTCGAACTGCATATAGAACAGGGCCCTGTGCTCGATACGCAAGGCCAGGATATCGGGATCGTGAACGGGATTGTCGGGATGCGGAACCTCAACTTCCGTTTTCTCGGCAAATCCAATCATGCGGGCACCACTCCGATGGACATGCGCCAGGATGCACTCCGCGCCGCAGCGGAATTCATCACCCGCGCCTATACCAGGTTCGAGGAGGAAGGAGAGCAGACGGCCCGCCTGACCTTCGGAGCGATCCACGTGAAGCCCAATATGGGTAATGTGATCGCGCGCGAAGCCGCAGTCCGTCTCGATTGTCGCGATTTGGATGACGATCGCACAGCGAAAATCGTCGACCAGCTAGAGAGCATCGCCCGTCAGGTTGCGCTGCATTATGGCATCGACGCCGATGTCGAGTATCTTTCGCATGACCGGGCGGCCATTCTTGCGCCAGACATCATGGAAGAAATCGGACGCGCAGCCGAGGGGCTTGGTCTTACGAGCATGGTGATGCCGTCCGGTGCCGGCCACGACACGCAGGTGATGGCCCGGATATGCAAGGCCGGGATGATCTTCGTACCGAGCAGCAATGGTCTGAGCCACCATCCGGACGAGTGGACTGATCCGCAACAGCTCATCAAGGGCGCGAATGTGCTGCTTCACACAATGGCCAGCTTCCTGATGGCCAAGAAGATGCAACCCCAAGCGGCAACAAGGTAAAAAGCAATGGTTCAACCAACGCATGATTACATCATTATCGGAGCCGGTTCGGCCGGCTGCGCAATTGCCAGCAGGCTGACCGAGAACCCGAACATATCGGTTCTGTTGCTTGAAGCGGGCGGAAGCGACATCAATCCCTTCGTCGCATCACCGCTTGGAGAAACGGCCTTGCTCGAGAGCAAATGGGACTGGAACTTCCCTGGTGAGCCCGAACCAATGCTACGCGGCAGCTCCTTGCACCTGTCACGCGGCAAATGCCTGGGTGGTTCATCCTCGATCAATGGGCAGCTCGCCTTTCGCGGGCATCCAGAGGATTACAATGCATGGGAACGCATGGGAAATCCGGGCTGGAGCTACGAAGATGTACTGCCGCTTTTCAAACGGATGGAAACCTATGAAGGGGGTGAAAGCGAGCAGCGTGGTGGAAGCGGCCCGCTGTCGGTCATCGGCAGCACGCACACCCACCCGCTATGGGACGCCTTCATCGAGTGCGGCAAGGAGCTTGGCTACAAGGAAATCGAAGACTTCAATAGCGGCGATCTGGACGGGTTCGGCTACTGCCAGCACACCCACTACAAATATCCGCTGCTGCGCTGTTCTTCTTCTTACGCCTATCTTCTCAAGGCACGCTTCCGCAAGAATCTGACCATTCTGAAACATGCCGAAGTGCAGCGGCTCATCATCGAAAACGGCGAAGCCAAGGGTGCCGAGTTCAAGCGACATGGACAGTTGGAAAAGGCCTTTGCTGCGCGCGAGGTGATCCTTTGCGCGGGAGCCTATATGAGCTCAAAGCTGCTGATGCTGTCCGGCATTGGACCGAAAGCCGAGATTGAAGCGGTAGGCATCGAATGCATCAACCACCGGGCTGGCGTAGGCAAGAACCTCAAGGACCAGATCGGCACCTTCGTCCAGCATTATCTCAAGCAGCCGATTTCCTATTTCAAATACACCAAGCTCCACAACCAGGTCGCCGCTGGATTGGAATGGCTGGTCATGGGGCGTGGTCCGCTGACGGTCTTTCCGATGAATTGCAGCGCCTTCCTCAGGTCTGAAGACGGCTTGCTACAGCCCGATGTGCAGTTCTACATCTTTCCTGTCGGCGTTAACGCCCATGAAGACAGCACATATGACACGAAGTTCCACGGCTTCAATATCCATTGGGGGCGGATCCATCCGGAATCCAATGGTGAAGTCACGCTGAGATCGAGTGATCCTTCAGACCCGCCACGCATCGTGAACAACTTTTTCACCGACGAAAGTGACCGGAAAATCAACCGCTGGGCATTCCGCATGGCCCGCAGGATGATGGAGACCGCAGCGCTCAAACGTTTCAGTGCGGGCGAGGAAACTCCCGGCACAGCCTGTGAAAGCGATGAGGAAATCGACGAGCTGACAAGCCGCTATTTCGCCAACCACTATCATGCCTCAGGCTCCAACAAGATGGGCCCGGCGAGCGATCCGCAAGCTGTGGTAGATCACCAATTGAAAGTCCACGGAACGCGGCACCTGCGCGTTGCCGATGTTTCGATCATGCCGCGCGGTGTAAGTGGTGGCTTCAACATCCCAACGATCATGATCGGCGAAAAATGCGCGGACATGCTGCTGGCGGATCATGCAGGCCGGGCCTAGCCAGAGGGTCGGGCCAAACCGCAGGACAAGGAACAGAGTCAATGGATCAGGCAGTATCCGATTATCTCGATCGCTACGGCGTGCTCGATGCGACACGCGCATTTCTTGAACGGCCACAGCACATGTTCATTGGCGGCGAATGGATTGCAGCTGGCAAGCGCGACGCGCATGAAGTCCACGAGTTCTCAACTGGCGGTGTGATAACGCACATTCCCGCGGGGACAGTCGAAGATGTGGATGCCGCCGTAAAGGCAGCCCGTCATCAGTTCGAGAACGGAGAGTGGTCGCGCCTCAAGCCGCTCGAACGTGAGATCCTGATAAATCGGCTGGCTGATCTGATGGAAGCCAATATCGACGAGCTGGCAGAGATCGAGTCCATCGACGTAGGCAAACCGAGAGAGCTTGCCCGTGAGATCGACGTTCAGGGCGCGATCGATACCCTGCGCTATTTTGCGGGCTGGGCAACCAAGATCACCGGCCGCACTGCCGAACCTGCTGCTCTGCCCGGCAGCCATCTGGCGCTGGTGCTGAAGGAGCCGGTTGGCGTGGTCGGATCGATTGCGCCGTGGAACTTCCCGCTTCAGACCATGATCTGGAAATTGGGTGCTACACTCGCCACGGGTTGCACCACGGTCATCAAGCCCGCCGAACTGACGTCGCTTTCGACACTTCGCTTCGCCGAACTGGTGCAGCAAGCGGGCATTCCTGATGGCGTGATCAATGTCGTGACGGGGACAGGCTCTACCGTTGGCCAGGCGATCGCCAGCCATCCGGGCATCGACAAGGTTACCTTCACCGGATCGACTGCGGTGGGCAAGCTGGTTGGCACCTCCGCAATACAGAACATGGCGCATCTCACGCTCGAACTCGGCGGAAAATCTCCGGTCCTTGTCTTTGAGGATGTCGATATCAAACAGGCCGCTGCGGCGGTGGCTGAGGGTATTTTCTTCAATGCAGGGCAGGTCTGCGACGCCGGATCGCGGGCCTATATCCATCGCTCGATCTACCGCGAGTTTCTTGCCGAGCTTGCCGATTATGCGAAGGGCCTCAAGATCGGCCCGGGCCTGGCACCGGAAAGCTTCATTTGTCCCATGGTGGGCAAGAAGCAGTTCGAGACGGTCACTTCCTATATTCGGAAAGGGATAGAGGAAGGCGCCGAACTGATCTGCGGCGGATTGCCCAATCAGGGCGAAAGTGCCTTTGTCGAACCGACTGTGTTTGCCGATTGCAGCAACAGCATGGCGGTGATGCGGGAAGAGATTTTCGGCCCGGTTCTGGCGACAGCCAGCTTCGAAACCGAAGAAGAGGCGATCGCGCTGGCGAATGACAGCGAATACGGTCTCGCTTCGGCCATCTACACGCGTGATATCGACCGGGTTTTCCGCGTCGCGCCAAAGCTCAAGGCGGGATCGGTCAAGGTCAATCGCGATGGACAGGTCGATCCGGCATTGCCCTTTGGTGGTTACAAGCAATCGGGCGTAGGCAAGGATCTGGGGCCGGAACAACTCGACCATTTCCTGGAGACCAAGACCGTCTGGATCTCGCTGTCATGAGACGGGTTGAACGCAAGCCCGAAGGGGCATGAGGGCAATGCCGCTCACGCTGCAAGACGTTTATGATGCAAGGCAACGCATCGCTGGCACCGCCATGCGTACGCCAACGATAGTTTCAGCCTTGTCGGCGAGGGTCGGCCACAAGGTGGCGCTAAAGCTGGAAACGCTGCAACCGATTGGAGCGTTCAAGATCAGGGGCGCGGCCAATGCGATCGCCAGGCTTTCGCAGGCGGAACGCGAGCGTGGCGTGGTGTGCTGTTCGACCGGCAATCACGGCCGTGCGGTCGCCTATGCCGCGAAGAAGCACAGCGCACGCGCGGTGGTTTGCCTTTCGAAACTGGTTCCCGAGGTCAAGGTTGCGGCCATCGAAGCGCTGGGTGCCGAAGTGGTCCGGATCGGAAAGTCGCAAGACGAAGCCGGTGAGGAAGCGCAGCGGCTCGTCGAAGATCAGGGCATGATCAATATCCCGCCTTTCGATCACCCGTATGTCATCTCCGGCCAGGGTACGATCGCGCTCGAGCTACTGGAAGATCACCCGGATCTCGGAACCATCGTCGTCCCGCTTTCGGGTGGCGGTTTGATCGCCGGCATCGCCATGGCAGCTAAATCGATCAATCCGGCCATCCGGGTCGTCGGTGTGAGCATGGATCGAGGCGCCGCCATGGCCGAAAGCCTTGCCGCGGGAAAGCCGGTCGAGGTCGAGGAAGTTGCATCGCTGGCGGACTCGCTTGGTGGTGGAATCGGGCTCGACAATCGCCACACATTCACGCTCTGTCAGCGTCATGTCGATGATGTGATCCTGCTCAGCGAGGAAGAGATCTATGCCGGGATGCGCTCGCTCTTCTTCGATGATCGGCTGGTGGCCGAGGGCGCATCGGCGGTTGGGCATGGCGCGCTGATTTCGGACAAGCTCAAACTCGATGGTCCGGCTGCCATGATCATCTCTGGCGCCAATGTCGATATGCAGCAGTTTTCCAACGTAATGGCTGGACGCCCGATCAATCTCGAAGGGAAGATGGTCGGCCCTGCCTGATTGGCCCAAACTGCTAGGCAGCAACCCGCCGTTCCGATTTGTTCAGCGCAAGTCCCAGCGGCAAGGATACAGCTGCTGCAGCAAGGCAGAATATGCCGGCAATCACGCAAATTTCCGATACTGTGAAATAGGGGGACAGGAATCCTCCTATTCCCGGGCCAAATCCGTAGGTCAGTAAAGTCGCCCCACCCGCCGTAGTCGCGATGCGGCCAACGTCGTCCATAACCGAAGCCGTTCCGATGAAGAACGCCACTACGAAGAGTTCGAACACGCCCAAGGCCAACATAGCGCCGAGCAGGACCATGTGATTTTCCGAATATGCGAAAGTGAAGCAGGCCAGCGTGCAGAATGTCAATGCGACGACGAATGGCAACATTCGACCAAAGCGCCCACCAATCAGGCCGGCGATCAGGCTTCCGAGCACACCGCCAAATGGCAGAGCGGCAAGAAGCAGGCCAACTTGCGTTGCGGCCATTTCCAGCTCCTCTGCCCGGCGTTCAACGAAGCCCCAGACCATTCCGATCGCGATATTGAACAATGTCAGGGCAACGAAGAACAAAATGATCGTAGCCCAGGCAACCCTCTTCGTATCGGTTTCAACCGCAGCGATCACTTGCGGCGCTGACCGGCTGGGATTGCGGAGCCTGAGCAGGAACGCGCCGGCAAGTAGGCTCAGGATGGCAAGCGTGGCGAATACACCCCGCTGTTGGTCATAGTGATCGGCAATAGAGGGGAGAAAGAACAGCATGGTCGCAAGCGCAACCTGACCCAACGACATGCCCCAGGCATAAAGCCTGTCACCTTGAGGATGGCCGGCAATCGATGCGCAAGCGGCACCGTAGATAAGGCCTGCTCCGAAGCCCACAAGCAAGCGCAAGGGCAACAGGACAGCGAAGCCGGGCGCAAGGGTAGAAAGAAGTTGTGCCGGTATGACCAGGGCCAGTCCGATCATC
Organism: Altererythrobacter sp.; assembly: GCF_050299635.1. Lineage (NCBI taxonomy): Bacteria > Pseudomonadati > Pseudomonadota > Alphaproteobacteria > Sphingomonadales > Erythrobacteraceae > Altererythrobacter > Altererythrobacter sp. The sequence goes on along the minus strand of NZ_JBNKWF010000006.1, from coordinate 14,911 downwards.
GCCACCTTGGGTTTTGACCAACGATCTATTCCCGTCGCAAGCAGCATTGCCACCAAGGCGACCGTGGTAATTTCGGCCGTCCCCAAAGTCCCGCTGGATTGCTCGGACAGGCCAAGGCCTTCGATGGTCGCACCGATCTGAATCGGCACTGCCATGACGCCGTGCCACCCGATGAAGACAGCGGCAGCAATCGCCAAAAGGGAGAAAACGTCACTCCGGGAAAAGCGAGAACTCGTCGACTGAGTTGGGCCGGTCATTGCAATTCCTCGTAGCTCCGGGGATCAGGTTTCGATAATTTCGCCGACATTCTTTTTCTCGGCGAGTTCGCAGGCAAGATTGGCGATCGCTGTGTCTTGAATACCGGTTCCGGTCAGGTCACAGATTACGATATCTTCCTGTGCGTGCCGTCCCAGCACCCTGCCGGCCACGATCTCGCCAAGCTCCGGAAAGATCTCGTCCTCTCGAACGATGCCTTCCTCTATTGCATGGCGCAATTCGCCTTGGGCCTGCGATTGCGACAGGCGGTCGACAACGAAGAGATCCGCACGTCTGATGCATTCCGCCTCGAGTTCGACCTTCGATTTCTGGTCCGATCCCATCGCGATTACAAGTTGGCCCTTACGCAGCCACTCCGGCTTGATCAGGGGAGCTTTGGAGGGCGTGGTTGTAATCACAATGTCGGCTTGCGAAACTCCGGCTTCGAGATCGTCGGAGGCGGAAACTTCGATTCCGAGGCGTTCGCTCATTTCCTCTGCCGCGACAATCGCCTTTTCAAGCGTCCGACCATGGATTGTCGCCCGGGTGATCGGCCTCACCAGCAAGAGTGCTTCAAGCTGCATCCGCGCCTGGACGCCAGCGCCGACTATACACGCGCTGGTCGAACCTTCGTTCGATAGATGACGCGCTGCGACGGCACCGGCTGCCGCAGTTCGTATGTCTGTCAGATAGCCGTTATCGAGCAGCAAGGCTTCGACGAAGCCCGTTGTTGAGGAGTGCACCACCATCAATCCGGTCGAACTGGGCAGCCCCTTTGCCGAATTGTTGAAGAAGCCTGGCGAAATCTTGATCGCGAAAGATTCCAGCCCGGGGATATAGGCAGTCTTGATGCAAACATCGCCGTTTTGCTCCTCTACCGGCAAGGATAGGATCGGCGGCATCACGACATTGCCTGACGCGAGCGTCTTGAACGCCACTTCAATACAGGAGACGGCTTGCAGTTCCAGGCCAACCAGGTCTCGCAATACCTTTTCGGACAGGATCTTGATCTTTGGCATTGCTACTCCAGCGCGTTTGTCCGTTCGGGAGCTGTCCGAAGACTGCAAGACACAGCAGCGTCCCAAGGTATGCCTCCTACGCTCACGCCACTTGAAGTTATATGCCGATTCATGCGAATTCACTTTTAGTGATTTCAAATGATCTTAGGCTCGATGAGAGATTGAAGAATGAAGCAGGTATCCGACATCGACCTTCGTTTGTTGCGAGTCTTCGTAGTGGTGGTTGAAGCGCGAGGATTTGCAGCAGCCGAATCCTATCTCAACGTTTCGACATCAACGATTTCGATTCACATTTCCAACCTGGAAAAGCGGATTGGCATCAGGCTTTGCGAACGTGGACGCGGCGGCTTCAAGCTCACCGAAAGAGGAGCGATAGTCTACGAAGAGTCGAAGAGGATTCTCAAATCACTGGATGACTATGCTGGCAAGATCGCGAGCGTAAAGAGCCTGCTCGCAGGGCGATTGGTGATCGGAATGTCGGATGCATTGGTCACTCATCCACACTTCGCAATCAGCGAAGCTGTTCGGCGCTTTAACCAGAGCGCCAATGAAGTGCGGTTCCAGCTGGCAGTGGCGCCGATGCAGGACCTTGAAAGCGACGTTGTTGACGGCCGAATTCATGCCGCGATCGGCCCCTTTCCGCGGACCAAATCAAGCCTGAACTACATCCCCTTGTTCATGGAGCAACACGATCTGTTCTGTGGTGAGGGCCATCCGTTGTTCAATGCATCGCGGAAACTGATCACCAAGACAGATATCTCGGCCTTTCCCGCGGTGTTGCGCTCGTTCCGGCAAGAATTCGATCGCGACCAGTTCGGTACCGTTCGCGAGGAAGCAAGCGTGAGCACGATTGAGGCGATGTTGATCCTCTTGTTGACCGGCAGCTACATCGGATTTCTTCCGCGCCACTATGCAAAGCCATGGGTGGATGCAGGCAAGCTGTTTCGATTAGGCGAAGATCAATTCAGCTATGACTCTCAACACGCACTCATCACCCGGCAAGGCCACAGAGAGTCACTCGCGCTGAGCAAATTCGTCGATCTTGTGAAGGAAATCACTTTGGAACGCCGTCGCCTGGACAGCGAGTAACCAGTCCTACGAGCAATCGATCCCTGCGGCTTCCAGCCGGCTGGTCAGAGGCCGCAGTTCCCGTTCGTAATTTCGCCAGCGCGCGACGGCGCTCTTGTAGATCGGCTGGCGCACTTGCGCCAGGCTGGCCGTGGTTACGCCTTCCTTGTTCTTGTAGAATTGCAGACAAGCATCCTGCCATTCGAGGCCGCAGAACTCGACCAGCTTGCGAGACTCCTCTTCCTGGTTTGCGACCAGTTTCTCGTAGCTGATTTCATAGAAACTCTCGGCCGGAATGACTGTTTTCCAGTGGTCCATCAGGCGCCGATAGGCGATGTAGTAATCAGCAATCTCTTCCAGACTGTATGAATACTCATAACCGTTTTTGAACAGCACCTTGTAGTTGCTGAAACAGACATCCACCGGATGGCGGTCCAGCAATACCATCTTCGCCTGCGGCAAGGCCCAATGGATTAAGCCGCACAAATGGCTGTTTCGCGGTAGCTTGTCGATGAAGTGCCTGGTGTGTCCGGTGCGCGGCCTGGTCTTTTCGATGTAGCGTTCGCCCACCTGCGCGCCCGAGGTACCCAGCAAGCGCTTGAGGCCATCCTGACCCAGATCCTCGAGCGGCTTCTTGCTGCCCGACTGGAGGATCAGATTCATGCCGAAGTCGCGCAATTCGCCAGCGGCGAACACATCGCTGTGGCTGGCCAGGATCTGCTCGGTCAGGGTCGTGCCGCTACGCGGCATGCCGACGATGAAGATGGGCTCCTGGCTGAGGTGGCCGAAGCGGTAATCATCGAAACAACCGGGCGGGAAGCAGGCAATCAGATCATCGACGAAACGCAATTCGCGCTCGATACTGTACCCTAGGTCCTGCCTCTTGATATCGGCCCCCGCCTTGAGAAAGGCGAAAGACATCGGGAAATCCTCGATATCTTCGTATTCCTTGGCGAGCGCATAGCTCAGATGCATCGCCGTCTCGCGATCTGGTTTGCCTTGGGTCAGCAATCGTTCGATTTGGGCAATGTGATTGCGGTCCGGCGTCTGTTTCCTGATCCGCGACAGATTGGTGTAGGCCTTGGCGTTGTCGGGATCGAGTTCGATCACTTTGAGAAAAAGCTTCTCCGCTTTGTCCAGGTCCCCCGCCGCCTGCACGCTGATCGCAAGATTATACCAGAAGGTCGTATTACCGGGGTCCAGCGCAATCGCTCTTTCATGCATTGCGATCGACTGCTCAAAATCATTGTAGCGATAAAACAGGCCACCCAGGGCCGTGATGCCTTCTGCATCTTCGCCTATGAGATTGGTCGCGCTGACCGCTGCCTGGATCGCCTGTTCGAGAAAGCCGGCAAAGAAATAGACGCGGCTCAAATTCATCATCGCTCGCGCATTCGACTTGTCCAGCGCTACCGCTTTTCTGGCGCTGTCCAGCGCCAGTGTGTTGCGGCCCAGTTCGACCATGATCTGGGAAAACAACAAATGCCCGTCCTGGAATTCGGGGTGCCGCTGCGTGAGTTCGATCACGAGTCCTAGGGTCGCGTCCCGGTCTTCGCGCGCCATTGCAGCCTCGATGGCCGCCATCAATTCGTCGCGTGCAGCGTCTGGCGCCACCTGTTTACCGGTCACAGTGGGCATGGGTGATCCTAACATTGCAACGCAAGACAGAGAAGGACCGGATTTCCGGCCCCTCTCCCTTCGCTTCGCCTACCGGTATCTGTATTTTACCGAGAGCCCGAACGTTCGCGGCCTGTTGACGTTCGCGAACAGATAATATCCGTTTTGGGAATGTTCGCTCCACGGGATGTTATCCGGCGTGTAAGGTGCGCCATTCCAGGAATTCGGCGAGCGGGCGTTGGTCAATGCCCGTTTGTTGAACAGATTGTCGACGAACAGAGAGAGTTCCCAACGTTCGGCTGACAGGCGGGCCGACATATCCGCAATCGTGTAGGCTTTTGAGACCGTGTAGTTCGGGGCATCCGGATTGAAATCGGTTTGCACCTTGCCGACATGCGCCATGTTGAACAGCAGGCCGAAGTCGAGACTGTTGCTCAACGGCCTGGTATATTCGGCTCCCAGATTCCAGCTGAATTCCGGAACGCCGGGCAATTTGTCCCCCGCATAGGCCACGAGTTGCGGCAAGATCGTGTCTTTGGTCAGCTTGGCATCGATATAGGTCATGCCGAGACGGGCGGTGAAGTTGTCTGTGAGATAGAATGAGCCTTCCGCCTCGATCCCGCGTGTGTGCGCCTTGTTGGCATTCAGCACGACCGGCACGCCGGAACCCTGCGCTAGAGTGAAGAACTGCATGTCCTTCCATTCGATGTTGAACAAGGCCAGCGAGTAATCCAGCCAGCGACCCGCAGTGCTTCCCTTGATGCCGACTTCGTAATTGGTTGCCCGGTCGGACTTGTAGGCGCCTTCCGTTGCCGGATCGTCGCCATACTGTTCTACAATCGCATTGGCTCCACCATGCCTGAAGCCTTGGGACCAAGTGGCATAAACCATCTGGCTTGGGGCGAAGCTATATGACGTGTTGACCTTGAAAATCTGGTCTTTGAAGTTCTGTTTCGAATGCGTGACCTGATAGCCTGTCCCTTCGAATTCTGGTGGCACCGGCCGGTCCGGATCACTCGAATCGCAGAACGCGCCGCAGGCCAGCAGGAACAGGTCATTCTGGACTTCGAAAGTCTGGTCGAAAACGCGTGCGCCACCGGTAACCTGCCAATCGTCGGTCAGGTGATAGGTAACTTCGCCGAAGATCGCCTTGTCGGTATATTTGGGCCTTACGTGTTGAACGAAGCCCAGATTCGGTCCGAAACCGAGCGACGGATCAGGCGGAGAAACCGTCGAACTCGATCCCCATGTCCGCTGCAGGTAATCCGTGACAATCTCGTACACGCCCGGAATCATGTCGTTCTGGTTCGCTGCCGTTTTTTGCCGCAGCCAGAATGCACCGAGCAGGTACTCAAATGGGCCGTCGCCGTTGGATGCCAGCCGCAATTCGGCCGAAGTACCTTTGTCGCGCTGGCTGTAATCGCCCCAGATCACGTCCATCGGCATGTTCGCGTAATAGGCCGAAGCGTGGAAGAAGTTGTTTACATAGAGTCCTGATTGGTCGGAAATGAAGTTTGCATCATTGCTGTAGTGGGAAACGGACCCACTCAACGATGCGAAGCCCAGGTCGGCCTCGAGATCCAGCGCATAGAGATCGACCTTGCGCTCCAGCGTCTCGAGGACATGTGCATTATATGCCCATTCGCCAGCATAGTCGTTCCAGGGATTTACGACCTGGCGACCGCCAACGAAGTCCTTCTGATGCTGATAGGTGATCTGGGCGCGGAGATCGTCCGTGGGTTCCCATGCCAGTTCGGCGCGAACATGCGTGATTGTGTTGCGGTTGACGTTCTTCTTGCTGTGGAACATCGGCTGATATTTCTGGCCGACTCCTCCATTTACGAAGTTCAGCCCACCGATATCCCAGCCAGTGCAATAGCTGCTGGAATCAAATCCCAGGCAGGTCTGTCCGGCAAAATCGCCTTGCGCAACGCGATCCACACCATCCTTGTCGAGTACATGGCCCTGGTCATTGAAGGTTGCGAGGCCGTGCACATCGACAAAGCCCTTGTTCTCGACATATCCGCCTACGACGCGCAGCGCGAGGTTGTTGCCGAACGGAACGTTTACAATGCCGTAGGTGTCCGTATTCACGCCGCTGGAACGCTGGGTGTGGCCGATCCGGCTTGATATCTCGACCGAGAATTCGCCCATCACGGGCTTTTGTGGAATGTAGCGGATCGTACCACCCAGCGAGCCAGAGCCATAGAGCGTGCCCTGCGGGCCGCGCAGAATTTCGACCCGTTCGATGTCCTTGAGATGCAAGTTTACGAACATCGGTGTTTCGCCGACGTAGGTTGAGACCGTCGGCGCTGCGATCGACAGCAAGTCGCTGCTGCCCGACCCCTCGACATTGAGACCGCGCATGATCAACCCGCTGTTCAGTCCGCTATCGCGCGGCCCGGATTCGGTGAAGACCAGGCCGGGTACGGCGCGCGCCAGCTTGGCAAAATCCGATATGTTCGCCTTTTCGAGCGCTTCCGCGCTGACGGCACTGATATTGTAAGGGACGTCGTTGACCGATTGAGCGCGACGCTGTGCTGTCACGATGATCTCGGAACTCCTGTTGCCGGTTTCATCGGATTGCGCCGTTTGGTCCTGAGCAAACGCTGGTTGCGCCTGCACAAATGCCAATGCACTTGCGCCTATGGCGAGCATGGATTTCCTTGGAATTCGCTTGCCGACAAGTTTCATGGGTTTCCCTTCCTGACCTAAGTTTCACCCGAAGGTGCCTGGTTCTCCTCACGCAGGGATTGGGTCAGAATTGAACTATGAGCGACATAGCGAATTATTCATGTTCGCTTTGGCAAGGGTAAAAGTTGCAGCGACCTTTCAGTCCTAATGGTGCTGTCGGTGGTGCAGTCAGTCGGGCGTTAGCCGCTCTCCACATGCGGCACCCGAAGAACGGCGACGGGGTTCGATCAATGCACGCAAGTTGACGGGTTCCTACAATCCACGCTCTCGAATTTTCTATGAAAGGGCCGACCATCGCGGCCGTAAGCCGCACCGGCATTTCCTTGGAGAGAGACATGAACGCCCCATTTCGGATGGAACGGTATCTGACCGACGGTGGAATTGAGACCGATCTGATCTTCCATGGTGGTTTCGAACTGCCACTGTTCGCTGCCATCGATCTCATGCGCAACGAAGAAGGCCGTACTGGCCTTGAAGCCTATTTCCGCAAGTATCTGGAGGTTGCTGCGGACAAACAGGTCGGCTTCGTGCTCGAAAGCCCGACATGGCGGGCGAGCAGCGACTGGGCAGAACCGCTCGGCTATACACGCGACGAACTGGCGCAGTACAATCGCGACGCAATTGCAATGATGCGCAAGCTACGTGAAGAGTATGTTGAACGTATCCCGCACATCCTGATCAGCGGCTGCATAGGCCCTCGAGGTGATGGCTACGATCCTGGCAAGGAGATGTCGGTCGATGAAGCGCGGAGCTATCACACTTTCCAAGCGGCAATCTTCGCCGATGAAGGCGTCGACATGATCACTGCGATCACCATGACCAATACTCCTGAGGCGCGTGGCCTGGCGTTGGCAGCTCATGACGCGGGCCTGCCGTGCACGATTTCCTTTACCGTCGAGACCGATGGCTGCCTGCCGACAGGCATGTCTCTGAAAGATGCAATCGAGGCGGTAGATGCAGACGGAACCGCTGCGCCGATACAGTACATGATCAACTGCGCGCATCCGAGCCATTTCCAGCCAGTCTTGGAAGAAGGTTCAGCTTGGCTTGAACGGCTGGGCGGCCTTCGGACCAACGCCTCGAAGCTCAGTCACCAGGAGCTGAACGACCGTGAGGATCTCGATGAAGGCGACCCGGTTGAGCTTGGTGACCGACACACCGAGTTGGGCCGTTCGGTCCCGAACCTGCGCGTTGTCGGTGGCTGTTGCGGAACCGACGAGCGGCACATTGCGCAAATGGCGGACGGCTGGGCGCGGTCCTGAATCGCCCTGGTATCTCCCCGGTACCTCCTGGCATCCGCTGTCGTGTGATGGAACGCGGATAGCGGACCGTTTGATATCCCAGATTGCAGATACAGTTAGTTTCCTGGAGCGCGTGACACCTCTTTCGCTAGCGTCCGGTCGAATGTCGGCGCACGCCCACAATTGACTTGTAAGAAATCGCGCAACGCCTTGAGCAAAGTATCAGTCGAGCGGCCGTTTCGCTCAGTTAAGTCGCTTGCCCTACTATATCGGTAGACGACACTGCCGCCGCCTCCGCCCTGCAAGCCAACAGTATCTTTGATGCCGCGAAACCGAAGACGAAATTTGAGATCCCAACCTCGATCAGGTGCGGAAAGCGCACTTCCCAAGGCATAATCGTGTTCGGGTAAAGAAGCTGAGCAGCAGCCAGCACCGAGAACGACATGCCAACGATAACGGCCCGGGAATTCACGCTGCCGACCATGTTTCTGACCAGAAGATAGGCGAGAAAACCCCACATCACACCGCGCAGCACCTGAAACAGCAACAGGGGCGCCAGCGCGATGTCTTCGCCAAAACTGTAATATTGCCGCACATCGCCTACCTGCCAGGCGATGTAATAGCCTGCGGTAAAATAGCACATCACGTAGATTGCAGCGATGAGCACCAAGCGGATCGGGAGCGTTTTCGGTTCGGGGACGAATGTAGACCGTTCTGCTGGCACCCGCCATAACATTGCCGCGGCCGCGCCGATCATGGCGCCTCCGATCAGGACGTGCAGGCACCCTTCAAGAAGCAGGGCTGTCGAGATCTGCAAGCTATCCCTAAAATATGCGGCCTCCATCATCAGCAGGAAGGATTGCGCGAAGAAGAGGGTCATCCAAACGAGGATCGCGAGCCGCCAGCCACGCAG
>NZ_JBNKWF010000006.1:0-6006 GCF_050299635.1 Altererythrobacter sp. | reverse complement strand
TGGTCCGTCGGTTCCGACGCCGTCGCCGCCCATTCCGATGAGTTGCGCAGCGACAATCGAAGATATGAGCGCGGCGATCCAAACCAACACAATCTTAGCCGTGAAGACAGCTAGTACCCTTGTCATCGATCCAGCTCCTCTAAGACGTATTCGGCCCAGTTGAGATGCGTTTCGTAACCCAAGATGCCGTTCTGCATCGCCCAGCGCCCGTGGGCGGAAAGAGCTTGTCCCTCGGCGCTTTCCAGAAAGGTTCGAAGTGCATCCAGATGCTTGCCTACCGCATTGCTGAAGGATCGTAGAAACCGGCGCGTCAATGCATCATCGGGAAAGCTTTGTAGGAAGGCGAAGCGAAGCAGGACGAGATCGACTTCCCGCGCCACCTCCTCAATCGTGATCTCAGCGTTCAGCCAATCGTGCAGAACGCCCCTGCCGCTCTGGGTCACGTGAAAAAGCGGCTTGCCGCCGACCGCTTGCGGCCGGCGGTCCAGGAGTCCCGCTTTCTCTAGCTTGGCCAAAGCCGGATAGATGCTGCCGGGACTGGAAGAGAAAACGCCGAGAGGGGAATCTTCGAAGGCCTTACGCAAGGCATAGCCGGTTTGAGGCTTCGCAAAGGCCAGGCCGATTAATGCCAATCCGAGTGAGGTCTGTGTCATCGCCGTCCTTTGATACGCTTCGTATCTTTTAATACGATTCGTATCAAAGTGTCAATCTAGGCGCGATGTGGTTGCGTTCGGCAAATCAGACCATGTCTTATCCATGCTGTCACACGAAGGCTGCCGGCTCGGAACTTCAAACCGGCCATAGTGTAAGAGCGACGGAATCTGGGCCGAGAGGAGAATGTCGGCTCATCGACTTGGGAGCCCACAGAGTAGAGGCTTCTCAATCGACGCAGAGGCAAGAGTTCGAACTCAAAACACCCATGCCCTCGGGCTCAAGCCACACGAGTTGCAGATGTAAGAGCCTGAACCACGACTTCAGATGGCGTCCGACCGCGATCATGATTTTCTCCAGGTCAAGCCGCCAATGTGTCGACTTTGCTAAGCGTCCTGCATGATTTGCGGCAAGTCCACGTCTAGCGGGTTAGCATTGCAATTCGTCCATCCATTCCAATTCCATGTAAGCGCCAAGAGGTGGCGCGGAACAACAAGGAATGAACATGAGTATTCGTATTGCCGCGCTGCTGCTTGCTCCGGTCGCGTTCGCTACAATTACCAGTCCTGCACAGGCAGAGGAATTTGAAGGGCCTTTCATCGGTGTCGCAGCTGGCTATAGCCGGGACGAAGTTGGACCCAGCCTCGGCGATGGCCTCGCACTCGCTAACGAAATTGATCAAGACGCCGCCTATTTCCAGCTCTTTGCCGGATACGACTACGCCATCGCCTCAAAGGTCCGTTTGGGTGTTGAGGCTGCGCTCGGCGTAGGTGCTGATGACGAGCTGCGCCTGGCGGATGCTGCGGGTTCGCTCGAACTTGATCCAGAATATACCTTTGAGGTCACGGGCCGTGCTGGATATCTCATCAACGACAAGGCACTGGTCTATGTTCGCGGAGGATACCAGAACAGTCGTGTCGAGGCGACTCTGACCGAGGTTGGGCAGACGACCCTGCGCGACAAGGACAATGCCGATGGCTGGCTCGCGGGCGGCGGTCTCGAGTATGCATTCGGTAACAATCTGCGCAGTCGGATCGAATACCGGTACTCGGACCTCGGCAGCGACGGGGCCGATTGGGATCGACACCAGGTACTGGCGGGCGTTCTCTGGAATTTCTAGAACGAAGGGCGGGGGCGGCCGACCGGAAGCCTCCGCACTTCCGCCATCCGACATGGAGCGCGTTAATGGACCTGCTGAGCGACATTCTCGATTCCCTCTCGCTGCAAGGCCAGTTCTATTTCCGTACCTGCTTTAACAGCCCGTGGTCGATCGGCGTCCCCAATTACGCCTCGGCCATCCGCTTCCACTTTGCGGCCCAGGGTGAATGCTGGGTGCGTGCCGGAGATGAATCGCCAATACACCTGAAGCAGGGCGATCTCGTCCTCGTCCCGGCCGGGGCGGCACATGCCCTCTCGGATACGCCCGAACGCAAGCCGGTGGAGCTCGAAAGGGCAATGGCAGAGAACGAATACACCGGAGGCCCATTATTCAGAGTTGGAGACGGATGCGAGAACGCAGCGACGCAGCTGATGTGCGGCCATTTTACATTCGCCGAGGGTAGCGATCATCCGCTGTTGCGGTCGCTCCCCAACCTGATCCACGTCAGTGCGAGCATGCGCAGTTCGACCTTCTGGCTCGACGAGGCCCTGCGCCTGATGGCGCGGCAGATGGCCGAGGACAATCCCGGCTCAATGGCGGTTGTGCGTCGAATGTCCGAAATCATCTTCATCGAAACGGTGCGATCCTCTGCCTCGCAATCGGACCAGTTGGCTGGACTGATGGAGGCGCTGAGCGATCCCAAGATTTCACGCGCGATCCAGGCCATGCACCGAGATGTCGCGACACACTGGACGGTTGAAGCGCTCGCGGGCGAGGCCGCCATGTCACGCAGCCGCTTTGCCGCCCGATTCCAGGAGCTGGTCGGGTGCGGCCCGCTGACCTATCTCGCCGAATGGCGCCTGCAGAAGGCCTGCGCGCTGCTGCGCGAGGGCAAGGCTTCGATCCAGGAGGTTGCCGCGCGAATCGGATACCAGTCTCCCGCCGCCTTCACCCGCGCATTTGCCAATATGTTCGGCGAGTCCCCGACCAATTTTCGCAGCCGATTGGCAGCTTGAATTTGCAGATCGTCCTCTTCAATTAGCACCAAATCCCAATCTCCGGCGCTGACATTGTCTTAGCGTCCTGTCGATTGCATCTCCGCTGCGTCCACAACGCAAACACGGAGAAACCCATGCAACGGATTCCAGCCCTGCCGCTCGACACGACCGACGAAGCGGTCAGTTCGCTCTTCAACGCAGTTCGCCAGAAGATGGGCGGTGTGCCCAACATCCTTCGGACCATGGCGCAGTCGCCTGCCGCGCTCGAAGCCTATCTCGGTTTCAGTGGAGCCATCGGCAATGGCCGTTTCACCGCCGCCCAGAGCGAACTCGCTGCGCTTGCCGCTGCGGGCGAAAACAGCTGCGACTATTGCGCGTCGGCCCACAGCGCGCTCGGCAAGATGGCCGGGCTCGATCAGCCCGACATGCACCAGGTGATTGCCGGCGGCAATCTCGATGGCAGCGACGGTGCGATCGTCACACTTACCCGCAAGATCTTAAACCAGCGCGGCGTGCTGAGCGATGCCGACGTCGAGGCATTCTACGCCGCCGGTTTCGACGAGGGCCACCTGGTCGAGCTGATTGCGCTGACCGCACTCAACATCTTCACCAACTACTTCAACCACATCGCTGCGACCGAAATCGATTTTCCGGTCGTCTCGACCCGGGCCGCCTGAGCGCCCCGAAAACCCCCAACCCTCAACATCAGGAAAAACCAATGAAGAAGCCAATCTTTGCAGCCCTGCTTGCTGCGCAATTGCTGACTGTCGCCACACCGGCGCTGGCGGTCGAGGAGAACAACGTATCGAACGGTCTGACCGCAGCGGGTGCGCCGCTCGGCCTGCATGGCGTCGATCCGGTCGCGTTCATTACGCTCGGCAACCGGATTGACGGCGCGGCCAAGTTCACCGCGGTGCACGATGGCGTCGCCTATTACTTTACGTCGCAGGAAAACCTCGATGCATTCAGGGCGAACCCCGGCCGCTTCACCCCGCAGAATGGCGGCTACTGCACGTTCGGTGTTTCAGTCGGCAAGAAGTTCGACGGTGATCCGCGCTATGCCGCTGTCGTCGATGGCAAGCTCTATGTCTTCCTCAATGAAGACATCCTCAAGGCATTCCAGAAGGACCAGGCCGGCACAATCAAGAAGGCCGCGACCAACTGGAAGAGCATTCGCAGCGTAGCCGCCGCCGATCTCTGACGCAGCGGCCCGGGTGGCGGTGACCTTCGCGGCTCCCCTCCGACCTCCGTCCAGCCAGAACGAGGTTCGCCGCCATCCACCAATCAAGGAATCATCCTATGAACATTCTCGACCATATCAGTCTTGGCGTCCCGTCCATCGAAGCGGCCCGTCGCTTTTACGATCCGGTGATGGCATCGCTGAGCCTGTCCTGCCTCGCCGCGAACGAAGCTTTTGCCGCTTATGGCAAGGACGCGGTGCAGTTCCTCGTCATGGTGCCCTCGGACGGCGCCGAGTTTAGCCGCGGCAACGGAACGCACATCGCCTTCCGCGCCGATGCGCCTGCCAGCGTCGACCGCTTTCATTCAGCATCACTCGAAGCGGGCGGCGCCTGTGCCGGCGAGCCCGGCCCGCGCCCCGACTATCCTGCGAATGATGTCTACGCTGGATTCGTGATCGATCCCTTTGGGCACAAGCTTGAAGCGATCCACAACGGCTTCGCGAGCTAGGAGACCGGATCATGGAACAGGCATTCCAATACCTTGCCCTCGCAGGCGTCTTCACCGTCCTGATGTGGGTACCCTACATTCTTGCGCGGCTCGCCGTTTGGGGGCTCAAGGACTTCGTGACCAACTATCCGAAGGGATTTCCGGCGACCGAGCCCGAGCCGCCGCTGTGGGCGCAACGCACCAAGCGCGCGCATCTCAACATGGTCGAAACCCTTCCGGCGTTCGTCGCGGTCGTGATTGCCGCCGCTATGCTGCCCGATCGGGTCGATGCCGAATTCGTCGGCCACTGGGCAGCGGTGTTCTATTACGCCCGCGTGGTACACTACATCGTCTATTCGTTGGGCATTCCCTATCTGCGTACCCCGTCCTACCTCGTATCTTGGGCTGCAATCCTTGCAATCGGCATACAGGTGGCCTGACCGCCCCAATGCCAAATATGGAGATCGGTGCGATGACCAATCTGGCGGATCTTGCAGATGCAGAACTTCTCACAGCGGTGAGGCGCTGCGAGAGCTGCCCGGACCTGCCACTGGGTCCTCGCCCGATCCTGCAATGGGATCCCGCCGCAAGTATCCTGATCGCCGGGCAAGCCCCCGGAAACCGCACCCACCACAAAGGTATTCCTTTCGACGACCCTTCGGGTGACCGGTTGCGCGACTGGCTGGGCGTGGACCGCAAGACATTTTACGATCCGCAGAACTTCGCGATTGTGCCGATGGCTTTCTGCTTTCCCGGAACTGGCAAGGGCGGCGATCTGCCGCCACCTGCCCGCTGCGCAGAATTGTGGCGCGAAGCGTTGCTGGATCGCCTCCGAAACTTGCGGCTTACTATCGTTCTCGGCCAGTATGCAGCTGCCTGGCACGGCGATGGCACGCGGCAGTCCGTCACCGAATCCGTTGCAATGTGGCGCCAGACGCTGCCGGCGCTGGTTGTTCTGCCGCATCCCAGCCCGCGCAACCGGCGCTGGCTGACGCAGAACCCTTGGTTCGAGCGCGAGTTGCTGGGTAGGGTGCGCTCGCGCGTCCGCGAAATTCTCGTACAGGGGTAAACCGATTGGCAAACTCCAGCCCAGGTTTGGTTTGCACACATGACCATCCCGATCCTTTCGAGATTTTCCGTTTCGGACGATTTACGAATGTCGATCCTGTTGCCTTGCTCGCACATCTGCGCGATCCACGCATCGCACGGCACTTACCGCTGCTTCCCGACGATCCAGATGCAGCGTTTGTCTCGCAACTCATCGCCACTAAAGAAGCATGCTGGGAGCGCGACGGCCTGGGACACTGGGCAATCCTGCACGAGGGCGAATATGCCGGTTTCGGCGGCTTTCAACGGGAAGGGGACGAATGGGACTTCGGTCTCGTCTTGCGGCCCAAATATTTTCGGCAGGGAAAGGATATTGCGCTGCAGGCATTTGATTGGGCACGCCACCACACGCAAATCGAGGAAGTGACCTTCCTGCTTCCGCTGTCCCGCTCAGAACGTGCACTGCAACGACTCGGCGCCCGACCAATGGGCATATCAGAGCTTTTGGGCATTTCTTTTCGCAAATGGTGCCTCAACCTTGTG